>CALMOL010000062.1 GCA_937871685.1 uncultured Verrucomicrobiota bacterium | reverse complement strand
GGATCGCGCCACTCGTCGCCGGACAGCTCGACGCCGGCGGGCGAGAACCACTGCGCGTCGGGCGCGACCCCGGGGCGGGCGCCGCGGCCACGAAGGAACTTCGGCCGGCGAAAAACTGGGTGCGCGTGGCGCAGCGCCACGAGGCGGCGCGTGAACTCGAGGAGGCGGCGGGCGTGGGGGTCGTCGAGGCGCGTCCAATCGAACCAGCCGGTGGCGCTGTCCTGGCAGTAGGCGTTGTTGTTGCCGCCCTGGGTGCGGGCGCACTCGTCACCGGCAGCGAGCATGGGCACGCCCTGCGAGAGGAAGAGCGTGGCGAGCAGATTGCGCCGCTGCCGACGGCGCAGGCGATTGACCAGCTCGTCGTCGGTCTCTCCTTCGCAGCCGTGGTTGCAGGAGTGATTGTGGTTGTCGCCGTCGCGGTTGTCCTCGCCGTTGGCCTCGTTGCGCTTGCGCTCGTAGGTGACGAGGTCGTGGAGGGTGAAGCCGTCGTGGGAGGCGACGAAGTTGATGCTGGCGCTGGGGCTCTTGCCGGAGTGCTCGTAGAGGTCGGAAGAGCCGCACAGGCGGCAGCCTAGCTCGGCGGCCTGGGCCGGGTGGCCGCGCCACCAGCGGCGCACGGTGTCGCGGTAGCGGCCGTTCCATTCCGCCCAGCCGACGGGGAAGCTCCCCACGCGGTAGCCGCCGTGGCCCACGTCCCACGGCTCGGCGATGAGCTTGACGCGCGAGATGACCGGATCCTGGTGGACGATGGTGAGGAAGGGCGCGCTCTGCTCGACGCCGGTGTCCCGGCCGCGCAGCAGGGCCGGGGCGAGGTCGAAGCGGAAGCCGTCCACGTGCATCTCGGAAACCCAGTGGCGCAGCGAGTCGAGCACGAGGCGCAGGGTGTTCTCGTGAAGGACGTTGAGGGTGTTGCCGCAGCCGGTGAAGTCCAGGTAGCGGCTGGGGTCGCGCGGCTCCAGGCGGTAGTAGGCGGGGTTGTCGATGCCGCGGAAGCAGAGCGTGGGGCCGCGCTCGTCGCCCTCGGCGGTGTGGTTATAGACCACGTCGAGGATCACCTCGATGCCCGCCGCATGGAGCGCACGGACCATCGCCTTGAACTCGTCCACGTGCGCGCCCGCGCGAGGATCGGCTGCGGCGTAGCCGGCGTGCGGCGCGAAGAAGCCCAAGGTGGAGTAGCCCCAATAGTTGGTCATCCCGCGGCACACGAGGTGCGGCTCGTCGGCGTGCTGGTGCACGGGCAGCAACTCGACGGCGGTGACGCCAAGGGCGCGCAGGTATTCGATCGCCGCCGGGTGCGCGAGGCCGGCGTAGGTGCCGCGCAACTCGGGCGGAATGCCGGGGCACGTTTTGGTGAAGCCGCGGACATGGAGCTCGTAGATCACGCTCTGCGCGAGCGGGGTGCGCGGCGGGAGGTCATCGCCCCAGTCGAAGGCGCGGTCGTCGATGACCACGGCGCGCGGCATCCCGGGGGCGACATCGTAATCGGCGGCGGGCGAGTCCGGGTCGGGAACGAGCAACTCCGGGCCAAGGCGCACGTCCCCGGAGAAAGCGCGCGCGCAGGGATCGAGGAGAAGCTTGCCCGGGCGGAAGCGCAGGCCGCGCTCGGGCGCGTGCGGCCCATAGACGCGCCAGCCGTAAAGCTGCCCGGCGCGCAGGCCGGGCACGAAGCCGTGCCAGATGCGGTCGGTGTGCTCCGGCAGCCGCAGCCGGGCGAACTCGCGCGGCGCCTCCGGCGCATCGAACAAGCACAGGTCCACCCCCGTGGCCTGCTCGGAAAAGAGCGCGAAATTCACCCCCTCCGGCGATGGCGTGGCACCGAGGGGATAGGGAGAGCCAGGCCAGATGGAGAGGGACACGGGCCGAGAGTGAATCGTGAATGGTGATTCGTGAATCGTGGCGCGGGCGATGAAGCGCGCCGCCGCATGCCAGCGCGGCCCTTACGATTCACGATCTACGATTCACTATTCACCTCCGCCCAGCGCCTTCAGCGCCTTCTGCGGGTTGCTCGCGCGGACGATGAGCAGGGCCTTTTTCGAGCGCGGGCCACCGGCGAGGTAGGCATACTCGATGTTGACCTTGGCCTTGCCGAGGCGAGCGGCGATGTCCACGAGGACGCCGGGCTTGTTGTCGCCCTCGATCATGAGCACGTCGTTCTCGATGACCAGCGTGCCGTGCTCGCCGAAGAGATGGATGGCCTTGTTGGGATCGCTCACCACCATGCGCACCACGGCGTGGTCCACCGTGTCCGAGACGGTGAGGGCGTGGATGTTCACGCCGGCCTCGCCGAGCGTTTTGCAGACCGAAGCCAGAGTGCCGGGTTTGTTTTCAAGGAAGAGGGAAAGCTGGGTGGTGATCTGCATAGCCGACGCTCACGGCCGGCGGTCGCGGTGTCCATCCAAAAGATGCACCGAGAGCTTCTCCAGGCGGTCGGCCTCGGCCAGGGCGGCGCGCGCGGCGGCCTCGACGGGATCAGGCTTCGGCAAGGGCAAACGCACGGCCACGATCAGCCCGGCCAGCGCGCCCGCCAGGTGCGCCTCCCAGGATACACCGTCCGGCACGTGCCAGGGCACGGCACCGAGAAAGAGCCCGCCGTAAAATGCGAGCACCCCGCCCGCGGTGAGCAGCGCTCCAAGCTTGCCGATCCGCGCGCCTGCCACGATGAGGAACATGAGCAGGGCGAAGATCAGCCCGCTCGCCCCGAGGTTCGCGGAGCCGGGTCGGCCAATGATCCACGTCCCCAGGCCCGAGAGCAGCCAAAGCTGGACCAGGGTGGGCCAGGGCCGGTAGGAAGAGGAAAGGAACAGCAGCGCGCAGAGCACAAGCAGTGGCCCGAGGTTTGCGAAGAGGTGCGCCCAGTTCGCGTGCAAGAGCGGCGCGGTGATGATTCCCACGAGCCCATCCAGCGTGCGCGGGATGATGCAGCCCATCGTCACGACCGACTGCGGCACCATCCGCTCGGCGAGGTGCACGCCCGCCAGGGCGGGCGCGAGCGCGAGGGTGAAGCGGAGGCCGCGGGCGTCCATTAAAGGGGGAAAGGAAAGGCGAGCGGAGGATTGGACGGGAGAATCCCCCGCTAGGCCCAGCGGAAATTGCGGGGCGCGGCGCTAAAATTATTGATGGTTGGGCGGCGGCAAAAGCGTTGACGGAGGCGGATTTTCGCGCCGCTCCCGAAACGCGCGGCCGGCGGCCGTGGGAGCACCGATGCAATGAGGCACGTCCTCATCATGATCAAGCTCGCTCTCCTCCTTTTTTCCGCCGTCGCGCTGGCCGGATGCGCGTCCGGTGATGGTCGCGCTGTCTCCTCCGAGGCCCCACCCACGGCGGGGAACACGCGCGTTTACTCGCGCGAGCGCCTTGAGCGCACCGGGGAGTCTTCGCCGGCAGACGCGCTGCCAAGGGTTGATCCGGCCATCACGATCTCGCGCGGGGGGCGCTGAGCCGAGAAGGGACCGAGAGGATGAAAGATGGAGGAGGCAGGGAGCGTTTCTCGCGCTGGGAGAGGCTCCACGGCGAGGACGCTCCTTGCCATCTTCCATTCTCTCGGTTTTTACTCCGCCTCTTTCGTGACCTGGAAGCCGTTGAAGAACACGTCGGCCTTCTCGCCGTCGCGGTTGAAGATGCAGAAGCTTTCCAGCTTGCCGCCGGCCGCGCCGCCGAGCTTTCGGCCCTTCAGCTTGGTGGTCTTCTTGCCGTCCAACTTCGTGACCTCAAGGTCGTAGGTGTCGGGGCCGGTGAGGATAAATGTCACGCTCAGGCCGCCGTCGCTCGTGGGGATGCCGGTGTCCTGCTTGGCCTCGCCGTCGTAGATCTGGTAGTTGCCCTGGCCCTCGTAGGCGCCGAATTCCCAGCGCGCGCCGCGGTTGTAGTCGTCGGTGCTCGCGTTGGCGTTGCCGGTGCGCAAAGTGATGCCGGTGGAGCCGGGCGCGGGGTCATCGTTGTCGAACTTCTTCACGAACTCGCCGTGCTTCATCGTGAACGAGAAGGCCATTCCCGCGGCGAGCGGCCGACCGAAGGGACGATAGCCCGTCGCGGCCTCGAAGCCCACGCCGTTGGCGAAGAGGCCGAAGGCCTTGCGGTTGATGCCCACGACGCCGAGGTCGGCGTTGGTGTCGGTGTCGGCGATGAAGATGCCGGCGTGCGACTCCTGACCGGCGAGCGCCTGGACCTTGATCATCCAGGGGCCGAAGCCGGTGCCGCCGTTCTTGCCGTCGGAGATGCCGCCGCCGTAGGCGGGCTTGGAGGCGTCGTCCTCGGCGACGGGGACTTGCTCCTTGGCGGGCAGGGTGAGAACGACGGCGAGGGCGAAAACCGCGGGGAGGAAGGAACGACGCATGGCAGGGGAAGGAGGACAGCAAAGGAAATCACATCGCGGCAGGGCAGGCAAAGGCCCTTCCGGCTCGTGCGGCCAGGGCATCGCCCGCTCTAATCGGGACGCTTCCAAGACCCCCGGCGAAGTTCTCAAGTTTCAGCACGAAGGACCGGAAAGTCTTTCCCCGGGGTTCTGCCTTCGTGCCTTTGCGGTGCCGTCCCCCGCCTTCGGCGCGGAGCCGACTTTCGCCGCAGGATTGTTCGCATCACCGGTTGCCGCATCCGAAGCGATGACAGCTCCCGCGGACCACGGCCCTCGCCGCCCAGATTCCCGGGGCAGAAACTTCCACCTCGGAAGTGAAGTCATGCACTTGCCAGGTGGAACGCCGCGCCGGCCGGGTGAAACCCTCCACCTCAGAGGTGGACGCTTCCACCTCCAGGGTGCGCGCGACCAACCTGGAACCGGAGGCTTCCCCTGCGCCCCCTTGCGAGGGTGCCTTGGAAGGCCAAGCGCAAGCCTCGAAGGTGAAATGCCCCACCTTGGAAGTGAACATTTTCACTCCCAAGGTGGAGGCGCAAGCTTTCAAGGCTTGCGATTTCACCTCCAAAGTGGAAGCGCAAGCCTAGGGGATTAATCGCAAGCCTCCAGAGCCTGCGCTTTACCCTGGAAGCCTGCGCTTCCACTGCCAATGCCCGCGCTTTCACCCTGGAAGCGGAGCGTTGCACCCGGGAAGCTTGCGCGGAAGCCGGGCCGTGGCCGGAAGATGACCGGGCCGGAGGTGAGCCGCTCCATCGGCGCGTTGCCCGACCTTCGCCGGAGATCCGAAGAAGACGGCCGGCAGGATCGCTCCAGCCGGCCGTGAACTTGATCAGTGACGTGACCGGTTCCTTACACGTCGAAATACATCGCGAATTCGTAGGGGTGCGGGCGCATGCGGATCGCGTCGTTGTCCTTCTTCTTCATCTCGATGTAGTTCTCGATGAAGTCGCGCGTGAACACGTCGCCCTTCAACAGGAACTCGTGGTCTTGCTCCAGGCATTTGAGCGCCTCCTCCAGCGAGCCGGGCGCGCTGGGCACCTTGGCCAGCTCGTCGGCTGGCAGGTCGTAGAGGTTCTTGTCGAGCGGATCGCCCGGATCGATGCGGTTCTGGATGCCGTCGAGGCCGGCCATGAGGAGCGCGGCGCAGGTCAGGTAGATGTTCGCCGCGGGATCGGGCGTGCGGAACTCGATGCGCTTGGCCTTCGGCGAGGATGAATACGTCGGGATGCGGATGGAGGCCGAGCGGTTGCGCGCGGAATACGCGAGGTTCACCGGGGCCTCGTAGCCGGGCACGAGACGCTTGTAGGAGTTTGTCGTCGGGTTCGAGATCGCGCACACGGCGCGGGCATGCTTCAGGATGCCGCCGATGAAGAAGAGCGCCATTTCCGAGAGCTGCGCGTATTTGTCGCCGAAGAACAGCGGCTTGCCGTCTTTCCACAGCGAGATGTGGGTGTGCATGCCGGAGCCGTTGTCGCCGAAGAGCGGCTTGGGCATGAAGGTCACGGTCTTGCCGTGGCGGGCGCCCACGTTGCGCACGATGTATTTGTAGAACATCAGCCAGTCGCCCATCTGCCGCATCGGGGCGAAGCGGATGTCGATCTCGGCCTGTCCGGCGGTGGCCACCTCGTGATGCTGGCGCTCGATGGGGATGCCGCATTTCTCCATCTCCAGGCACATCTCGTTGCGGATGTCCTGCTGGGTGTCGGCGGGCGGCACGGGGAAGTAGCCTTCCTTCGCGCGCAGCTTGTAGCCGAGGTTCGGGGCTTCCTCGCGGTCGGAGTTCCAGTGGGCCTCGATGGAATCGACCGAGTGTGAGGACGAGTTCGCCGAGTAGTGGTAGCGGACGTCGTCGAAGATGAAGAACTCGGCCTCCGGGCCGAAGAACGCGGTGTCCGCGATGCCCGTGCCCTTGAGGTAGTCCTCGGCCTTGCCGGCGATGCCGCGCGGATCGCGGTCGTAGGGCTCCTTCGTGATGGGATCGACGATGTCGCAGACGAGCGAGAGGGTCGGCTCGGCGTTGAAGGGGTCGATCCAGGCGGTGCTCGCGTCGGGGATGACGAGCATGTCGGACGAGTCGATGGCCTTCCAGCCGCGGATGGACGAGCCATCGAAGCCGAGGCCTTCGGTGAAGAGGTCTTCCGAGTATTCGGTCAGCGTGGTGGTGAAGTGCTGCCAGGTGCCGGGAATGTCGCAGAACTTGAAGTCAATGAGATTGACGCCGTGTTCC
>CALMOL010000061.1 GCA_937871685.1 uncultured Verrucomicrobiota bacterium | reverse complement strand
GGGCATTGGTGCCGGGGATGAGCGGCACGCTGGAGCCGGGCAGGAGCGTGGCGCGCGTCGTGGAGCCGGGCGGCACGAGGTAGATCTGGCGCACGGTGGCGAGCGCTTCCTCGAGCGCGTCAAGGCGCAGGCGGGTGCGGACGAGATCGGGCTGCGCCTGCCAGGTGGCGAGCGGCGCGAGGAAGCGCGCGGTCTCGCCCTGGGCGCGGAGCAGGCGCTGCGTGGCGGCGCCGTCGGCTTGGAGGCTCGTTTGGAGCGCGGCGATGCGGGCGCTGGCGCCGGTCTCCACGGCGTAGGTGCGCGCGGTGTCCACGAGCGTGGCCTGCTGCTCCTCGGCGCTCACCACGTCCTGGTAAGCGGGCGCCACGGCCACGGGCGGATGCACGTCCTTGAGGCCGACGAAGACGATCTCGACGCCGAGGCCGAGGCGGTCGCACGCGGCCTGGAGTCGGACGCGGAGGCGGGAGGTGATCTCCTCGCGGTCCGTGGTCATGAGGCCGAAGGCGGTGTGCGCGCCGGCCAGCGTGAGCAACTCGCGGTAGCCGAGCGCCTCCAGCGCGGCCGATGCGCTCTGCGTGCGGCCGAAGAACGCCACGGCGTCGCGCACGCGCCATTGGATCGGCACGTTGATGGTAAGGAGTTCCTCGCCTTGGCCGACGAGGAGGTTTTGCTCGCCCTCGAAGTGCTTCTCGGCCCACAGGATCGGCACGGCGAGGTCGCGCTCGAAGCCGAGCGCCAATTCCTGCACGCGCTCGGTGGGGATGATCTCCACGCGGCCCCACGGCCACGGCGCGTGGAGGTGAAGGCCGGGTCCAAGGGCTTCTTGCCGAAGGCTGCCGCCGACGAGGAGCACGCCGCGCGAGTCCACGGGGATGCGGGTCAGGCCGGTGGAGAACCACACCGCCGCGAGGCCCAGCAGGGCGAGCGGTGCGGCGAAGCGGCGCGCGAGCTGCGCGAGCCACGTCTCGCCGAGGCGCACGCCGAAGGTGCGCTGGAGCGTGTCCGAGAGCGAGCGGAGCGGGCCGGCCTCGCCGAAGAAGGCGGGCAGCACCACCGAGCGGCCGAGGTCGAGCGGGCCGCGCCGGCGCTTGGGCTGGTAGAGGCGCGCGAGGAGGCGGAGCAGCGCCTCGGCAATCAGCGCCAGCGTGACGAAGACGAGGATCTTCTGCGCCTCGTTCATCCAGTTTCGCTGCGCGTAGAGGTGAACCATCAGCACGCCGACCGTGCCGGCGAGCGCCGCGGCGACGAGGCGCAGGAGCGGGATCAGCGTGTCGAGCGCTGGGTGCGATTGTTCCCGGCGAGCGTGCGCCGTGAAGGAGGCGAGGAAGTAGAGGAGAAAAGCCAGGGTCGCGAAGACGACGGCCACGAGGCGAAGCTGGTCGTCGGTGGCGCTCGCGCCGCTCGCCGGCGGGGAAAACCACGCCCGCACCGGCCCGAGCAGCAGCCCGGCGAGCGCCGCGAGGCCGAGGAGCGGACGGCCGCGCCAGGGCAGGGGAGGCAGCGTGGCGACGAAGGCCACGAGCGCCGCCCAGCCGGCGAGCAGCGCGAGCGACTTGAAAAGCTGGAGACCGGTCGAGCGCCCAAAGGCGGATGCCGCCGCGAGCACCACCGCCAGCGCGACCGCGTCCGCGACGAGAGGCGCGCGCGGCGGGGCGGTGGGTTTGACGGACGGGGCGGTCATCGTGGAGAAGCGGCTTATTCGTCGCGCCGGGCGGAGCTTGGCAACGCAATTTCGGCTGGTTTGCGGAAGGTCGGGCGCGTTTTGGAGTGCGGGAGCTTGCTCCCGCTATCCTGCCGGCATCATCGCGAACCAAGCCAACGACAAGGAAGCGAAGCGGCGAATCGAAGCCCGACGGCTCCCTCCCGGGCGGAGCGGCAGGACAGCGGGAGCAAGCTCCCGCACTCCAAAACGCGGCTTGACCGAACGGAGCGAGAATCCCAAAGGCGAGAAACGATTCTCCATGCGAGTGCCGCAGCTTGGTCGCGGACAGACAAGGAACGGAAAGGGCTCCCCCGCCGGAGCGAGGGAGCCCTCCCCACGGCATGGCGACGGAATTACGGAATCGTCACCTGCAGCCGCGAGAGCAGTTGGAAATTGGAAGTGGGGATCGTCACGGTGACCTGGTTGCGCGAGGCGGAGATCGCGCTGGTGACGACCGTCACGCCGTTGGTGCCGGCGACCGCCGTGACCCACGGGTCGGCGTCGAGGTTGGACGAGGTTTGCACCGCCCAGGTGGCCGAGCCGAGGTTGCTCGGCACGGTGAAGGCGAAGACGAGCGCGGGCGAGCCGTTGACGAGTTGAAAGACGGCGCTCGGGGCATTGGTGGCGTCGTCGGAAACGGTCGGGTCGGTGCCGAGGAGCCATTCGACGGCGTTCGTCTTGCCGTCGCGGTCGGGATCGGCGTCCGGCGCGGCGTCGGTGCCGGAGAGCGCCGGATAGGCGGACATGAAGACCGCGTAGGGCTGGTTCACGGTGAGCGTGACCGTGTTGCTCGTGGCCGAGCCGGCGGAGTTCGTCGCGACGCAGTAGTAGGAGCCCGCGTCGTTCGCCGAAACGCTGGCAATCGTGTAGGTGGCGGCCGTGGCCCCCGCGATCGCGCCGCTGCCGGTCTTATACCATTGGTAGGTGATGGGCGCGGTGCCGCCGGCCCCCACGGTGAAGCTGGCGCTCGCGCCCGCGACCGCCGAGATGCTCGCGGGCTGCGAGGAGATGGACGCCGGAGTCACCGCCGGCGTGTAGCTGATGACGAGATCCTTCGTGACGATTTGGCCGGTGTAGGTGGTGCCGTTGAAGGTGAAGGAACCGCTCGCGGGCGTGTAGGTGGCCATGGATCGCTGGGCCGCGGGGATGCTCGCATACACGTTGTCGTTGGGCGTGGCGGTGGCCTCGTCCAAGGGCATGAACTGCGTGGTCAGGATCAGCGTGCCGCTGATGAAGACGCGGATGTGAAAGTGCCGGATGCGTCCCGTGTAGAGGCCGGGACGGATGGTGAGGAACGACCAGTTGCCGCTGGCGTCGGTCGTGCACGCGCCAAAGCCCTGGAAGTTCGGGTCGCGCGCCGAGTAGTTGTTCATGTTGCTGCCCGACGACAGGTAGGTGTAGATGCCCGAGCTGCCGGTGGCGGTGGCGGAGCCGCCCTTGTTGTCGGCCTGCCAAAGCTCGATGCGGGCGCCGGCGATGGGCGTGCCGGCGGTATTGCGGAGCTGCCCGGCGAGCTTGGTGACGAGGCCGCCCGAGGCGGTGCTGGTCGAGTAGATGTGGATCAGGTCATTGTCGGTGCCCTCGACGGTGTGGAGGTGAGCCGAGCCGTAGGCCGACGGGTTCGTATAAACCAAGTTCGCCGACGAGAGCGTGTAGTAAGGCCCCTCGGTGGTGGAGGGAGAGGTGGTGGCTTGGCCGAAGGCGGCGCCAGCCGAGGCCAAGCAAAGCAGGAAGACGGGGAGGAGGCGCGAAGAACGCATGGCGGGGAAAAGCGGCGCCGCACTGATAGGTGGCGTGGATTAAGCCATCATTAAGGCAGGACGATTTTTCGTCTGTGGTTGTAGAGGCGGCTCTGCCTATGGCAGCTCGTAGAACTCGATCAGCGCCACGCCGGTGGAGCCGCCCGCGCCGGAAAGGATCACCGTGTAGGCGCCCTCCGTGAGCGTCACGAGGAGCGCGGACTCGCGCGAGTCGCCCGGGGCGAGGCCGGTCGCGGTGACGTCGGCGGCGTTCGTCGCGGTGGCCCAGTTGTCGTTGGTGGCTACGGGCGTGCCGGCGGAGTTCACGAGCTGGATCGAAGGGTCCGTGAGCGTGTTGGCCAAGCCCGCGGCGCCGAGCGAGGGGCCGAGCGCGCGGACGAGGAAACGCTTCCCGGCGGTGCCTTGCACCACGATGCCGCCGATGAGCACGTTCTGGCCGGTAAGCACGCGGGCGCGGGTGGAAAGGTTCACCACGCGGATGGCGCTGTCGCTGGTGGTGAGGTCATACACCTCGATGATGGCGGTGCCGGTGCCGGCGCTCACGCCGGAAAGGATCGCGGTGTAGGCGCCGGGGGCGAGCGTGAGGGCGAGGGCGGCATCGCGGTCGTTGCTCGGCGCGAGGCCCGTGGGAGTGATCACGGCTTCCTGCGCGCGCCAGTCGTCGTTCGTGTTGAGCGCGGCGCCGGTGGCGTCATAGACGGTGAGGGTGGGGTTTGCGAGCGGATCGGTGATCCCGGCCGACGCGAGGCCCGGGCCGATCCCGCGCACGAGCACCTGCTTGGTGCCGGTGCCGGACACCACGAAGCCGGCGATCACCACGTTGTCGCCGGTGTCCACACGGGCGCGGGACGACACGTTGATCATCTTGGTCGTCGTGCCGGTGGCCGTCACGGTGAGCGTGAAGTCCTTGGCGGCCACGGCGCCGGCGGCATCGCGCACCTGCACGGTGAACGTCGAGGTCGCCGCCGTCGTGGGCGTGCCGGCAAGGACGCCGGCCGAGGAAAGCTGGAGGCCGGCGGGCAACGTGCCCGCGGCGAGCGTCCACGCGTAGGGCGTGGTGCCGCCGCTGGCTCCGAGCGTCTGGGAGTAGGCGACGCCGATCACGCCGCCGGGCAGGGTGGCGCCCGTGGTGATGCTCGGCGTGGAGGCCGCGGTCACGGTGAGCGTCGCCGCGGTGGTGGTGGCGGAGCCGGCCGAGTTGGTCGCCACGGCGTAGTAGGAGCCGGCGTTGGCGGCGACGAGGTTCGAAAGCGCATAGGTGGCGCTCGTCGCCCCGGAGATCGCGCCCGAGCCGGTCTTATACCACTGCCAGGTGATCGGCGTGGTGCCGGAGGACGCGGCGGTGAAGCTCGCGCCCGCGCCCACGGTCGCCGAAACGGAGGCCGGCTGCGTGGTGATGGCCGGCGCGGTGGTGGTCGCGGCGTAGTTGATGACCAAGTTCTTGGAGACGATCAGGCCGGTGTAGGTCGCGCCGTTGAAGGTGAAGGAGCCGCTCGTGGGCGTGTAGGTGCACAGCGAGATCTGCGAGCCGAGGCCGGCCACGATGCCGTCGTTGGACGTGGCGGTGGCCTCATCCGCGGGCATGAACTGGGTGGTCAGGATGAGGGTCGAGCCCACCTTCACCTTGAGGTGGTAGTGCCGGATCCGGCCGGTGTAGAGGCCGGGCCGGATGGTGAGGAACTCGTAGTAGCCGGCCGTGTTCGTCGTCGCGGTGCCGAAGCCCTGGAAGTTACGGTCGCGGTTCGCGAAGTTGTTCGTGCCGGAGGACGACGACACATACCAATAGATGCCGTTGTTGTCGGCCACCCACAGCTCGATGGTGGCGCCGGAGATCGGCGTGCCGCTCGTGTTGACGAGGTTGCCCGAGAGCTTGGTGATCGTGCCCGACGCGATCGAGGTGCTCGACGCATAGACGTGGACCATGTCGTTGTCGGTCCCGTCCGTGGTGTGGAGGTGGGCCGAGCCGTAGGCCGTCGGATTGGAATAGACGAGGTTCGCCGAGGCCAGCGTGTAATACGGCCCTTCGGTGACGGAAGGCGTGGCGGTTTCCGCCCATGCCTGCGGCGCGAGGCCGAGGAAGAGCATGGCCGCGAGAAGGAAGCGCGAACGGAGCGGAGTTTTCATCGGGGTGTGGGTTGCTTTGCGTCGCACCGGTCCCCCGCCCGCGATTAAGCCATCATTAAGCGCCGCGGATATTTGGGCTGATGACAAAAGGCGGCGCCGGGCGCTCACCAGTCAAACCGGTAGCCCACGCCGCGGACGGTCTTGATGTGCGCGGGGGCGTGCTGGTCGTCCTCGGTCTTCTGCCGCAGCCACGCGACGTGCACGTCCACCGTGCGCGGGGAAGCATGATCGCGCCGCCGAAGCCGCGCTCCCGGGCGGCGCGGCAGATCTCGCGGCCGCCGGGGCCGGGCAGCGTCACGTCGAGGACCAGCACGTCGAAGGCCTCCGTGGTCGCGCGGCGCATCCCTTCGTGGCCGTCGGCGACGCACTCGGCCGCGTGTCTTTCCGCCGCCAGCAGGCCCTCCACGACGAGCCGCACGTCCGGCTCGTCCTCGACGAGGAGGATGCGCGCCCTCATGGGGCGGCGGGAAGGCGCACGGTGAAGACCGCGCCGCAGCCCGGCTCGGAAGGGAGCGCGAGCGGTTCTCGCCCTGGCACCTGGTGCTGGGCGTGCTGGGCGTCAACGCGGGCATCGGGCTGAGGCAGCTCGTGGTCGTCGCCGCGACGGTGCCGTGGCTGCTGGTCCTGAGCCGCCCGCACTGGTATCCGCCGGTGCGCCCCGCGGGCGCGCTGGTGGCGCTGTCTGCCTTTGCCTTTTGGCAGGGCAGGAGTTTCGGCCGGGCCGGCTCCCGCTGGGGAGCAGCGTTGCAGACGGGATGCGCCGCGTTGGCCTGTGGTCATGAGCGCGTTGACCATCGAGCTGCCGGTGCGCGCGGACCAGACCGAGTTCAACCTGCGGCGCTGGCAGGAGCTGCAGGCCGATCCCGCCTGGGCCAGCTGGGACTTTCGCATTGAGACCGACCGCCACGGATTTGTTCTCATGAGCCCTCCCGCCGGTTTCGGCCATTCCAGTTTCCAGTTCGAGGCCGGGGTCTTGCTTCATGATCGGATGCCCACTGGTCGCGTGATGACCGAGTGCCCCATCTCCACCGCCGATGGGGTGAAGGCGGCCGATGCGGCCTGGGTCTCACCGGAACGGCTCGCCGAGATAGAGCATCCGGCCTGCCCGCTCGGAGCGCCGGAGATTTGCGAGGAAGTGATCTTGCCGTCCAACACCCGGACGGAACTGCGGGAGAAACGTGCCCTCTGCTTTGCCGCGGGCGCGCGGGAATGCTGGGAATGCACTGCTGATGGAACGATGGCGCTCTACCACGCCGGCGAGGAGTCGCCTCGCCGCGTCTCGGCCCTCTGTCCGAAATTTCCCGCGCGCGTCACGCTGGCGCACTGAGGCCGCCCGGCCGGCGCGGCTTCTGCTTTCTGTGCGGCATGGCCCGCCGCCTCCTCCCGCTTGCCTGCCTCTTCCTCGTCGCAGCTCCTCTGCCGGCCGCCCCGCAGGACCGGGTCTTCTACCTCGCCGGCGATGGCTCGCGGCAGCTTCTTGGCGTGATGGCGCTCTCGGACGGTACGGTGCTCGCGGCCGGCTCTTCCGAGAACCTTTCGTGGGTGCCGGCCGGGACGCCCGTCGCGGTGCTTCCGGCCACGGCGGCCAACGGCGCGATCCTCGACAACTCCACCTCGACCACGCCGCGCTACGCCTTTCTCGTGCACTTCTCGGCCGATCTCGGGCAGCTTCTGCGCGTCGTCCATTTCCCGCTCGGCGCCGCGAACGAGATCCGCTGGGTCAAGACCGACGCGCCGCCCTTCGGCGCGCCCACCGGGGCGCTCTTCGTTTCCGGCTCGCGCGGCGCCCTCGCCAACGGTTCCAACGCCGGCTACTTCGTCGCGCGGCTCGACGGCAACTTCGTTTCCACCCCGCCCGCCGGGCTCGCGTGGGTCGTCAACGTCACCGCGCGCTCTTCCTCGGAATACTTCGAGCTCCAGCCCTGGGACGTGCAGCCCGACGGCAAGGTGATCCTCGTCGCCGGCAAGCCCTACGATTCCTCGTGGTGCGAGGTGATCCGCCTGCGCGCCCAGCCCACCGTCGCCGCGGCCGATGACCTCGCCAACCGCGACGTCGTCCCCGCTTGGCGCGCGCACACGATGTCCGATGGGTCCAAGCTTTACGGCCCGCTCGGGGAATATCCCGGCCCGCTGACCGCGAATGGCTCGCACTTGGTGATGAAGGTCGGCGGCACGAATGACGCCGGCCTGATGCGCTCCTTTACGCCCGCCGACTACGCCGCCTGGGAGCGCGATGAGAACGGCTGGTGGCGCCGCGGCCACTGGCCGATGGATGCCTTCTGGAACCGCGAGTGGCTCCGCCCCACCACCGGCGTGAACAACAACGGCGGCGGCGACGCCCGCGGCTACGGCGGCGCGTGGTATGCCGTGCCCACCGGCGACACCTGGACCTCGCGCGTCGGCGCGGTGACGATCGACCGCCGCAACGGCCACTGCTACCTCGGCGTCTCGCACAAGAGCATCCTCCCCGACGGCAACCCCGACTTCGAGCCCTTCGTCGTCGCCTTCCGCGGAGACGGCGCGATGAAATGGTGGGCGCGCCTTTACCAGGAATACGCCGACAACGCTCCCACCGCCCCCGCTTCCGTGGATCCAGCGAAGGTCCGCGTGTCCACGCCCGACCAATACGTGGACGCCCTCGCCGTGGACTATGCCCGGCCGCTCGCCGGCGACGGCACGGGCGGAGCCCTCTACGTCGGCGCACGCTGCCACGGCAACAACACGACGAACTTCTGGAACGGCAACGCCGTCACCGCCAGCCCCGGTGCCTTGTCCTACCACAACGGCTTCACGGGGACGAACGGCAACATCCACATCTCGTGGGTCGGCAAGCTCCGCGACGACGCCACGAAGTCCACGCTGCTTGCCGCGTCGTATTGCGCCGAGTTCAACGAGGGCGCCACGTCCTTCGCCGCCGCCTACGCCGACCCGAACCTCGACCAGTGGCCCTCGCACAACGGTGGCAACGCCAACCTCAACACCACGCGCCTGCGCCCCGTGATGTGGTCCCACCCGGACGGCGGCGTGGCCGTGCTCGCCGCCGGCCGGCGCACCGTCACCACGCGCAACGCCTTCCAGCGCAACGTCCGCCCGCTTCTTTCCGCCAGCGTCACCACGGCGGAGTCTGCCACGGCCTTCCGCGCCAACGCGCTCGCCGGCGCGCGTCTGATCCTTTCCACCGGCTGCAAGCTCACGCTCGGCGGCCAGACGCGCACCGTCACCTCGCACGATGACGCCACCGGCCGCGTCACGCTCGATGCCGCGCTGCCCGCCGCGCCGGCCGTCGGCGCGGCGTTCACGATCAACGAGGGCGCCGGCGCGTGGAACACCTTCGCGCGCTCCTTCGCGCCGGGGCTCGACACGCTGGCCTATTCCTCGCTGCTGACCGGCGCGTGGTCGCCCGCCGATGGCGCCGGCGGCGACAACACCGAGGGCCGCGGCCTCTTCCCCGTGCCCGGCGGCCTCCTCGTGTGCGGCTACCACAAGGTGAGCGGCACCGCCGCGACGGGCAACGCGATGCCCACGCAGAACGTGCCCGCGTGGGCCGCGGGCGCGCCGGTGAACGAGGCCGGCTTCCTCGCGCGCCTCCATTTCGCCGCGCCGCCCGCCGGATTCGCCGAGTGGATCGCCGCCCAGCCGGGCGTGCCCGCGGGCCAGCGCGGCATCGCCGACGATCCTGATGCCGACGGCCTTCCGAATTTTCTCGAATGGGCCTTGGGCACCGATCCCGCCGTCCCCCAGCGCACGGCGCCCCCGTGGACCGTGGCGCGCAACGCGCAGACCGGCCGCGCCGAGCTGACGTTCCCGCGCCAGGCCCGGGCAGACGTGCGCTACGAGGTCGAGGAGTCCGCCGATCTCCTGTCCTGGTCCGTCACATGGTCCAGCGAGGGCGCGCAAAACATCGCCGGCCCCGTCACCGTGCCCGCGTCCTCGCCGGCCCTCCGCTTTCTTCGCCTGCGCGCCCGGCCGATGCCGTAAGGTCCCAAGAGAAGGGCAGAAGCTCGGATGCCCAAGCTTCCAAGGTGGGCGGCGCGGTCCCTCGCGCCGGCGGCGGCGGCGACGACGCCTGAAATTTTCGGCGCTTCGCGCCCGCCGACGGCGCGACGGACCGCGCCGCCCAGCGCGAGGGCAAGCCCGGCGGCAGCTCCTTGTCTTTCCCCCCTCCGTGTCCTCCTTGCCTCCGTGGCAACGATTTGTCCCCACTCGACATGAGCCGCGCGCGAAGGGAGGATGAACGCCATGTCTTCTCCCGAAGCCCACCGCGCCATGTCCAAGACCCTCGCCGTCATCATGGGTGGCGGCGCGGGCACGCGCCTGTTCCCGCTCACCAAGGACCGCGCCAAGCCGGCCGTCCCCCTCGCCGGCAAATACCGGCTCGTGGACATCCCGATCTCGAATTGCCTGAATTCCAACCTGCGTCAGATCTACATCCTCACGCAGTTCAACTCCACCTCGCTGCACCGCCACATCCACGCCTCGTTCAACTTCCCCGGCATCAACCCCGAGGGCGGCTTCATCGAGATCCTCGCCGCGCAGCAGACCCCCGAAGGCTCCACTTGGTATCAGGGCACCGCGGACGCCGTGCGCCAAAACCTGCGCTATTTCCTGGAGATCCCCTGCGACCACTACCTCATCCTTTCCGGCGACCAGCTCTACCGGATGGACTTCCGCGACCTGCTCGGGCCGCACCTCGCCTCCGGCGCGGAGCTGACCCTCGGCGTCGTTCCCGCGCCGCACTCCGCCGCGCCCTCCCTCGGCTTGCTCCACTCCGACGACGCCGGCCGCGTCACCCGCTTCGAGGAAAAGCCCAAGGACCCCGCGGTGCTCGCCGAGATGGCCATGACCCCGGAAGACGCCGCCGCCGCCGGCCGCAACCCCGCGGGCGGCCCGTGGTATCAGGCCTCCATGGGCATCTACCTCTTCAACCGCGACGTGCTCGAGCAGGCGCTCGACAACGAGCACATGGACTTCGGCAAGCACATCATCCCCCGGATGATCACCGAGCGGCGCGTGCATTCCCACGTGTTCGCCGACTACTGGGAGGACATCGGCACCATCCGCGCGTTCTTCGACGCCAACCTCGAGCTCACCGACCTCGTCCCGCCCTTCAACTTCTTCGACTCCGGCGCTCCCATCTACACGCGGCCGCGGCAGCTTCCCGCCTCCAAGATCAACACGGCCAGCGTGCGCCACACGATCTTCTCGGACGGCTGCATCGTCACCGACGCTTTCCTGGAGCGCTGCGTCATCGGCGTGCGCTCCATCATCGGCGCCGGCACCGTGATCCGCGAGTCGGTGGTGATGGGCGCGGACTACTACGACCAGGACCACCACCGCTACGCGCCGGTCCCGCCCGGCACGCCGCCCATCGGCATCGGGCGCAACTGCAACATCCGCCATGCCATCATCGACAAGAACGCGCGCATCGGCGACGGCGTGGTGATCTCCCCCGACGGCAAGCCGACCGATTGCGACGGCCCCAACTTCCACATCCGCGACGGCATCGTGGTGGTGCCGAAGAATGCCGTGGTGCCCTCCGGCTCCTGGATTTGAGCCGCGGGCGTTCTTGGCAACGCCTCCCTCCTTCCCACCGCGCGCTGCGCGGAGCAGATGGCTCCCGGGTTGGGCCAAGTGCTCGGGGGTGCCGCGAAGCAGCTCCACCGAGCGCGGCCTCGGCGCGGGAATCTCAAGATAAGCCGCGCCTCCACCCGTCCGACGATCCCGCACTCGGCCATCGCCGGCTGCCCCGATCCCGCGCGCAGGCATGACCCCGGCCAAGCCCCGATTGATTTCCCGGCCGACCGGGGGAAGCTCTCATCCATGCCCACTCGTCCGGCCGTATCAGCGGATGCGCTGATGAAAAAGAAATCGCCCTGGTGGATTTGGATGCTTGCGCCCGTGCCGGTCGTGGCGGTGGTGCTGGTCCTGATCCCGCCCGGTCGTCCGCCGCTGGAAGCCGGCGGCGCGAGCCCGGCTCCCCAGGCGCGAGCCACGCTGAGCATGGAGCGTCGTCCGATGCCCGTGCCGATTCCCCTTTCCGAGGGTCTCCCAGACGCCCCGCCCGCGCCCGCCGCGGCCAAGGTCGCGCCCAGTTGTTCGGTCGCGGTCTCGTCGGCGAGGGGCATTGAAAAAGCCGGCATCTTTCGATGCCGGCTTTTTAGCATGTCATGCCCTGTGGGCAGTTAAGACTAGTAGCGGTAGAGGTCGCCCTTGAACGGGCCGGACTCGGGCACGCCGATGTACTTGGCCTGGTCCGGACGGAGCTTGGTGAGCTTGGCGCCGACCTTCTCGAGGTGGAGTGCGGCGACCTTCTCGTCGAGGAACTTCGGCAGGGTGTAGAC
>CALMOL010000060.1:31735-47944 GCA_937871685.1 uncultured Verrucomicrobiota bacterium | reverse complement strand
GAAGGAGGGAGCGTAGCATGGGGGGGCGCGAAGCGTAGATTCGGCCGTCGCCGCGGCAAGCGCTCGCGGCCGGCGCGGCGATTGTCAAAGGCACGGCGCGACGCTATGGACGCGCTCCCTCCCGATCCCCCGCGTGAGCTTCGACTTCCCCGACCGCCAGACCCAAGCCCTTTGCGCGGGCGTGCTGCTGCTGTTGCTGAGTGGCTCCTTCTTCGCCCGGCGGTCGGCGCGACGCGCGCGCACGGAAGCCGCCCGCGCGGCGGCGGACGACCTGCGCAAGAAAGTGCGCGCGTGGTGGATGCTGGCCGCGCTGCTCGGCTTGTCCCTGATGGGCGGCAAGGCGGGCGCGGGGCTGCTCTTCGGCTTCGTGGCGTTCCTGGCGCTGCGCGAGTTCCTGACGCTCGCGCCCACGCGGCCGGGCGATCACATGGCGCTCTTCCTCGGATTCGTGGGCGTGCTGCCGCTGCAATTCCTGAGCGTGGGATTGGAATGGCGGGTGCTGGCCACCGTGCTCATCCCGGTGTGGGCCTTCCTGCTGCTGCCCATCGCGGCGGCGCTGGCCGGCGACACGCGGCGCTTCCTGGCCCGCACCTCCAACGTGCAATGGGGCCTGATGGTGTGCGTGTATTGCGTGAGCCACGCGCCGCTCCTGCTCACGCTCCATATCCCCGGTTATGAAAGGCAGAACGGCAAGCTTCTTTTCTTCGCCATCGCGGCCACGCAGCTTCCCGACATCTTCCGCTACGCCGGCGACCGCTGCTTCGGCCGCCGCCCGCTCGCGCCGGGCGTGCTGCCGGGCAAGACCGTGGAAGGCTCGCGCTTCGGCATCGTGATGGGCACGCTGCTGGCCACGCTGATGTGGCCGGTGACGCCCTTCGCGTGGTGGCAGGCGGCGCTCTTCGCCCTGCTGCTGGCGCTGCTCGGCGCGGGCGGCGCGCTCGTGATGGGCGCCATCAAGCGCGACCGCGGCGTGGAGGAATACGGCCACACGATCACCGGCCACGGCGGCGTGCTGGACCGCATCGACTCGCTGTGCTTCGCGGTGCCAGTCTTCTATCACCTAGTGCGGATTTTCTACTCGACTTGAACAGGTCGGCCGATGCCGGGGCGGCATTTCTGGCCCAAGCGCAGGCCTCAAGAGACAAAACGATCCACTTCCAAAGTGAAACGTCGGACTTTCAAGGTCTGCAATTCCACTTTCAAAGTCTGCGCGCGCACTTTGAAAGCTTGCGCTCAAACAAAAAAAGTCTGCGCACGCACTTCAAAAGTCTGCGCCCAGACTTTGAAAGTCTGCGGTTCCACTTTTTTTGTTTGCGCGCAGAGCTTAAAAGCTTGCGCTTCCACTTTCAAAGTCTGCGCTCAGACAAAAAAAGTGCGCCGTTGCACTTTGAAAGTGCGCGCTTCGGCCGGCGGAGTGGCTGCGCAAGGGGCAAAGATGGGGGCGTTCAGGTTCAAGGCCGCCGCGTGCACCCGCTGAGCGGCGGCTTCCGCCTCCGAAGTGAAGCGTTTCACCCGGCAGGCCTGGCGTTCCACTTTGTAAGCGCGGGCTCTCGCTTCTGGAGCGCAAGCACAAACGTTGATAGTCCTGGGAGTGGCCCGGAGAGGTGCAACTCAGCGCTCCGAAGGGGCGCCTCGTCCGGAGACCCGTCTGCGGGATGGAGGATCGACTGACTCCCTTCACAGCCAGCGGAAGCGGAAGAAGACCAGGGCGATGATCGCGAAGATCGGCAGCAGCACGGGCACCGAGTAACGCCACACGTAGGGCAGGAAGCCGGGCACGCGCACGCCGGCCTTCTCGGCGATGGACTTGACCATGAAGTTCGGCGCGTTGCCGATGTAGGTGAAGGCGCCGAAGAACACGGCCGCCACGGAGATCGCCACGAGGGTGTGATCCCAGCCGGCCACGAAGCGCGCCACGTCGGCCGCGCGCTCCACGCTGAGGCCCTCGTTGCCCATGGCGGCGGTGAGGAAGGTCAGGTAGGTGGGCACGTTGTCGAGCACGCCGGACAGGAAGCCGGTGAACCAGTAGAACTTCATCTCCGAGTCCAGGCCCAGCGCGCGCGAGTGGAGCGCGAGCAGGTCCAGCGCCGGCACCATCGTGGCGAAGATGCCCAGGAACAGCCAGCCGACCTCGCGCACCGGGTGCCAGGTGAAGTGGTTCATCGCGCGCGTGGCGCGCGGCGTCAGCCACAGGGAAAGCCCGGCCGCGGCGATCATGATGGCCTCGCGCAGGAAGAGCGGCTTCGTCACGAAGACCGAGCCGACGATCATCGCCAGGAAGAGGAGGTTCACCCCGCCGCGGAAGGACCATTCCTCCACGTCGTGCTCGGCGCGGTGCTGGAGTCGCGCGGGCTCGCGGCGGAAGTTGCGGAGGTCCACCGCGTAGAAGACGGCGAGCAGCAATCCCACGCACATCGCCCACGCCGCCCAGCAGTGCTCGGCGACCCAGAAGAATGGCACGCCCTTGAGGTAGCCGACGAAGAGCGGCGGGTCGCCGATGGGCGTCAGGCCGCCGCCCACGTTCGAAACGAGGAAGATGAAGAACACGACGTGATAGCCCGACGCGCGCGCCTTGTTCATGCGCAGGTAGGGCCGGATGAGGAGCATCGAGGCGCCGGTGGTGCCGACGACATTGGCCAGCAACGCGCCGAAGCCGAGCAGCGCCACGTTGCCCAGCGGCCCGGCTTCGCCCCGGACGCGCAGGTGGATGCCGCCGCTCACCACGAAGAGCGAGCCCACCAGCGCGAGGAACGACACGTATTCGTGCCCCGCGTCGAGCATCCGGCCGGCGTTGCCCAGGATCGCCACGTAGTAGATGGCGACGAGCGCGCCGAGGCCGGAGGCCACCTTGGGGAAATGGTGCTCCCACCATTCGCCGGCGAGGAACGGCACGAGCGCGATCATCGCCAGCAGGACGACGAAGGGCGCGACAAGCCAGAGGGAAGGCATGGGATGGGGGAAAGGATTAAGCCTCAGGCTTCAAGCTTCAAGGAAGGGCGGAGAGGCCGAAAGGAACAAGGAGCGGAGCGCGGTTTTCCGTCCTTTTTCCTTGTCCCCTTCCTTGAAGCTTGGGGCTTGAAGCTTGAAGCTTCCCCCTTCCATGGAACGTCTCGTCATCATCGGCACCGGCTGCGCCGGACTCACCGCGGCCATCTACGCGGCGCGCGGAGGGCATTCTCCGCTGGTCCTGGAGGGGCGGCAGCCCGGCGGCCAGCTCACCACCACCACGCTGGTGGAAAACTTTCCCGGCTTTCCGGGCGGCATCGACGGGCCGGACCTCGTGATGAAGATGAAGGAGCAGGCCACGCACTTCGGGGCGCGCTTTGAATACACGGAAGGCGTCGGCTTCGAGCCGCGCCCGGGCGGGGGGGCGATCCTCACCACGGACGACGGCCGCATCATCGAGACCCAGTCGCTCATCGTGGCGGCCGGCGCGGCGGCGCGCTGGCTAGGGCTGCCGCGCGAGCAGGACTTGATCGGCCACGGCCTGACCTCCTGCGCCACCTGCGACGGCGCGTTCTACCGCAACGTGCCGGTGTGCGTCGTGGGCGGCGGCGACTCCGCCGCGGAGGAGGCCACCTTCCTCACGCGCTTCGCCTCGAAGGTGTATCTCATCCACCGGCGCGAGGCCCTGCGCGCCTCGAAGATCATGGCCGAGCGCGCCCTGGCCAACCCGAAGATCGAGCCGCTCTGGAACTCGGCGCCGGTGGAGTATCTCACCGACGACGAGGGTCACATGCGCGCGATCAAGCTGCGCGACACCAAGACCGGCGCCGAGCGCGAGCTGGAAGTGAAATGCGTCTTCGTCGCCATCGGTCACGAGCCAAACACCAAGGCCTTCCGCGGCAAGCTCGACACGGATGACGGCGGCTACCTCCTCGTGAAAAACGGCACCACGTCCACGAACGTTCCCGGCGTCTTCGCGGCCGGCGACGTGTCCGATCACGTTTATCGCCAGGCCATCACCGCCGCCGGCATGGGCTGCGCCGCCGCGCTGGACGCCGAGCGCTGGCTGACGGAGCACGCGGCGACGCCGGCGTGAGGGCGGCGCGTCGAGCTGAGTGTGTGCGGCCAAGGATCTTGGTAAATTTTCCGCCGCGCCCGCGCTACCCGTGCCCTCTTGCTCTCGATCAACTCCTTTGAAAATGGGGTAGCATCGCAAGAGGCGCGCAGCACCGTGGAAGCGACCCACGCCTCACGCCCCCATCGAGGCGGTGATGACTTCCTCGGCGGTGGTCAGGCCGGCGAGCACCTTGCGCACGCCGTCCTCGCGCAGGGTGCGCATCCCGGTCTCGCGGGCACGCAGGCGCAGCTCCAGCGTGGACTTCCCCTCGTTGATCATGTGCCGGATATCGTCGGTGATCTCCAGGATCTCGAAGATGCCCATGCGGCCCTTGTAGCCGCGGTGCCGGCACAGCTCGCAGCCCACGGCCTTCGAGATGCGCGACCCGGCAACCTGCGCGGCGGTGAGCCCCAGCGCGGACAGCGCGGCGGCGTCCAGCTCGGCCGGCTGGCGGCAGTTGGCGCACAGCTTGCGCACGAGGCGCTGGGCGAGGATCGCGCGCACGCTCGACGCCACGAGGAAGGGCTTCACGCCCATGTCCACGAGGCGCGCCACCGCCGAGGGGGCGTCGTTCGTGTGCAGCGTGGAGAAGACGAGGTGGCCGGTGAGCGAGGCATTGATGGCGATGCTCGCCGTCTCCAAATCGCGGATCTCGCCGATCATGATGATGTTCGGCGCCTGCCGCAGCATCGAGCGCAGCGCGGCCGGGAAGGTCATGCCGATCTCGGACATCACCTGCACCTGGTTGATGCCGGCGAGCTGGTATTCCACCGGGTCTTCCACCGTGATGATCTTGCGGTCCGGCTTGTTGAGGTAATGGAGCGAGGAGTAGATCTAGGTGGTCTACCAATCAAAAATAAAACCGGTGACGAGCAGGATGCCGTCCGGCAGGCGCACGAGCTTCTCGAAGATTTCCTGGTCGTCAGACAGAAAGCCCAGCTCCGGCAGGCCGAGCAGCAGCGAGGATTTGTCCAGGATGCGCATCACGATGCTCTCGCCGTGGTTCGTGGGCACGGTCGAGACGCGCAAGTCGATCTGCTTGGAGCCGGCGCGCACCTGGATGCGGCCGTCCTGCGGCAGGCGCTTCTCGGCGATCGACATCGTGCCGGTCATGATCTTGAGGCGCGAGAGGATGGCGGACTGGAGGCGCTTGGGCGGCGACGACATCTCCTGCAGCACGCCGTCCACGCGGAAGCGCACGCGCAGCCGCTTCTCCAGCGGTTCGAGGTGGATGTCCGAGGCGCGCATCTTGTAAGCCTCCAGGATCATCATCGAAACGAGCTTGATGATGGGCGCGTCGCCGCCCTCGCCCGCTTCCGCCGCGGCGGCCTCCGCGTCGAGGCCGGTGACTTCGAACTCGGAGCCGAGCCCGCCCGCGATCCGGTCGGCCGCCTCCTCGGCGGTGCCGTAGAGCTTCACGAGCGCGCGCCCGAGCGCGGCGGGCGCGGCGGCGACGAATTCCACGTCGCGCCGGACCTGGTAGCGCAACGAGTCGAGCGAGTCGAAGTCGAGCGGGTCGGTGATGGCCAGCGTGAGCGCGCCGTCGTGCTCGCCGAGCGGGACGGCGCGGTGCCGCCGGGCGAGCGCGGCGGGGATCTGCGCGGCGACGGACGCGGGCACCGTCGCCGCGTCGAGGTCGATGAACTCCATGTTGGAGTGCGCCGCAAGGGCGCGCCCCACGTCCTCCTCGGTCAGCAGCCCGAGGTGGGCGATGGCCTCCAGCACCCCGCCAACCGTCCCGACCTCGCGGGCCACGGCGTCGGACTGTTGCCGCGAGAGCAACACGGCCTCGCGGAGAATCTCAAGGACGTAGGCGTCGTGATGGGAAAGCGTCGGGGCGGCGGGCATCGCGCCCATTTTGCCACGGAGGCACGGAGGGCACGGAGAAAAAACGGAAGCCGTCGCCACGGCGCGCATGAGCGCTCCCGCCCGGCCGCCATGGGCGACCGGGCGATCGGTTTCTCCGCGCCCTCCGTGCCTCCGTGATTGTTTCCCGCCGGCTCAGGTGACGGGAATCTCCTTGAGCACCTTCAAATTCGGATTCACGAGCTGGATGGTCATCGGCTTGGTGCTGAGCTTGTTGGACACTTCGCCGCCCATGAGCGTGAAGGCCTGAATGATCTCCGGCTTGTCCCAACCGTCGCCCACCACGAAGGCGAGGACGGCGATCTTGCCCTCCTCCTTGCGGAGAATCACGTCCTTGGTCCCGGAGTTGTCGAAGTATCCCACCTCGCGCAGCACGTCGGCCACGCGCTTGGCCTCGTCCTCGGTGGCCTTGCCGGCGTAGCGGACGGATTCCTTGTCGGAAACCTTGTAGGTCTTTCCGAGGTCGGGGCCGCACCCGGCGGCGAAAAGCCCCGCCGCGAGGACGACGAGGATCATGGAGAAACGGAGGAGCTTGGCCCGCAGGGAGCCGGTGTTGTGGTTGAACATGGGTGCAATCGTGGCGCGGGCTGGGCGCAGGGAAAAGGAAAATCTCCCCGACCGCACCGCGAGCGTTGACTTCTCGGGGCGCCTGGGTAACGGCGGGTTCCCGCCGGGATTTCGGCGGTTTCCCTGCCGGTTGTTCCAGGCGACTCCCCCGCGCCCGGAGGCCGGCGTGCCTCCTTTCCTTGCCCGCCGGCAAGCGTTCCCCGCCGTCGTCATTTCATGAACACCGCCTTCCTCCGTCGTCGCAAACCGGGCACCATTGCTCTCTCCACCGCGCTCGCCGCGGCCTTGCTTGTTCCCGGCCTCCTTCGCGCGGCCTCGCTCGTTTGGGATGCTGGCGCCGCCGGCAACGGCACCAGTTGGACGGCTAACACCGGCGCCAATTGGAATCCCAACCAGCTTCCGACCCCGGCGGACGACCTGCTCCTGAACAACACGGCCGCCGTGCCGACCTCGATGACCATCGCCACCAACGACATCGGCGCGCTTTCGGTCACCTTTGCCAACAACTTCAACGCCAGCAACACCGCCCTCATCGGCGACGGCGGCACGGGCAACCGCCTTTTCACCCTCGGCTCCACGGGCAACGCCTGGACGATCACCAATGCCGCCACCTCTGGCAGCGTCACCTTCGCGCCCTCGAACGGAAACACGGGCATCCTCAGCTTCACCATGGCGAGCAACGGCACGATGAACGTAGCCACCGGCGGCTCGTCGGTCTTCACCACCGCCATCGCCGCGACCGGCGCCTTCGGCATGAACAAGACGGGCGGCGGCAACCTGACGCTAGGCGGCCTCAACACCTACTCCGGCGGCACCACCATTTCTGCCGGCGGGCTCTTTGCCAGCGCGAACGGCGCGCTGGGCTCCGGCGCCGTGAATGTCGCCCTCACCGGCACGCTCACCCTCACCGCCACGACCACCAACGCCATCGCCGACGGAGCCACGCTCACCCTCGACGGCGTGCTCGGCCTCGCCGGCGCCGCCGGCGCCTCGCAGGAAACGGTTGGCTCGCTGGTGATCGGCGGCGTCGCTCGCGCGCCCGGCACCTACGGCGCCAGCGGCAGCGGCGCGGCGAACATCGACAATGCCCACTTCTCCGGCACTGGCGTGCTCACCGTGGTTCCCGAGCCGGGCGTCAACGCGCTCCTCGCCGCCGCGGCGGGCGCGCTTGGTCTCATCGCCCGTCGCCGTCGGTCGGCCCGGCGTTAAGGAACGGCCGCTTCGTCGCCAGCGGCGATTCATTCACATCAAGCCTCCGCCGTGCCGTGCCCGCCGGCCGGCGGCCTCCCCCGTCCGCGGGCGTCCGTCGCAGCCCCCATGCGCTTCCCTTCTTCCCTTGTCCGTGGCCTGGCATGCGCCGGCCTCGCGCTTGCCTTCCTGCCCGCGTTTGCTGCCGCGCAGGAGATCAAGATTCTCTTCGTCGGGAATTCCTTCACCCACGGGAAGTTCAGGCCGGTCCTGAACTACAACGCCGTTCCCGGCGGCGTAACCGACGTGAACTTTGGCCTCCCGCCCAGCGATCCTCGGTCGGAGATCACCTTTGGCGAGCCGGGACCGTATGGCGGCATCCCCGGCATCTTCAAGAAGTTCACCGTCGCCGCGGGCCTGAACTACAACGTCACCCTTGAGACGTGCAGCGGAAAGGGATTGTCCTACCACTACGCCAACGCCCTGCCCGTCATCGCCCAGGCGCAGTGGAACGTGGTGGTGCTGCAGGACCTGAGCAACGGCCCGATCCCGCCCGAGCACAACGGCACGCCGGCCACGTTCATCACGGCGGTGAACCAGCTGGAGGCGGCGATCCACGGGCAAAACCCGGCCGCGCAGATCTACCTTTTTTTTAATTTTTCTCGCGCGGACCAGACCTACACCGTCAACAGCACCTACTACGGCCAGCCCATCGAGGCCATGGGCAATGACCTGATCAACGGCTACCAGGCGGCCCTGGACCAAAACGCCAACCTTGCCGGCATCATTCCCGCCGGCGCGGCTTGGCTTCGCGCCATCGGCCCCATCAATGCGCCCGGGATCGCCCTGCGCAACCCCTATACCCAGAGCGGCCTCGACCTTTGGGCCGTGGATCATTATCACCCGAGCCGCTACGGTTGCTATCTGAACGCGCTCGTCATTTTCGGGCGCGTGACCGGAGTGAGCCCGAACGACGCCGGTCTTTCCACCGCGTTCGACACGGTGGGCACGGAACTCGGCATCGCGCCCGCCGACGCGCTCGCGCTGCGGCAAGTCGCCGCCGCGCAGCTTGGCTTCAATCGACCGCCGCCGCCACCGGCGCGCTCCGGCTTCACGACGGCCCAAAAGTGATTTTCTCGTCGCCAACTCCCAACCCATCGCCGCGATGAATCTTCCTCGTTCTCTCCGCTCCTCATCTGCCGCGCTCGCGCTCGGTCTGGGTGCTCTCGCCGCTGGCCGCCTTCCGGCGGCCACCTTCACGCCGGGCAACCTCGTCGTTTATACCATTGCCCGGAGTTCCGGCGCCCTGAACGGCACCGCCACGCCCGTGCTGGTGCAGGAATTCAGCCCGAACACCACGACGCCGCTCGCGCCGGTCCAGTCCATCGCCGTTGTCTCCACGGGCACGAACGCCCTCACCGCCAGCGGCTCCGCTGCTTCCGACGGGCAGCTTCTCCTTTCGTCCGACGGCACCTTTGTGACGTTCGCGGGCTACAACGCGGCTTCCGGCGTGACCGGCGTCGTCAACAACACCACGGCGCGCCTCTTCGCAATGGCCGCGCTTGACGGCACCGTCTCCTACTCGGCTCCCTTCCCCATCGCCCTCGGCGTGAACGTGCGCGGGGCGGCGGCGGCGTCGCTGGCCTCGGGATTCTACGTTTACTCGGGCGATGGCTACGGCTACGCGCCGACGCTCGCGGCGCCGCTTTATTGCGTGACGGGTCAGCTCAGCGTGCGCGGCGCCACGATCTTCGGCGGTCGGATCTACGGCTCCACCGGCGCCAGCTCAACCAGCGCCGACCTGTATTACAACGGCGTCAGCGCCTTGGACGGCATCCTGCCCACGGAGCCTGCCTACTACCGCCCGCTGCCCGGCTTCACGAGCACCACGAACGACTCGCCCAACGGCCTGCGCTTCCTCTCCCTCGGGCGCTCCGGCCGGCCCGACACGCTTTGGCTCGCCCTCGGCAAGATCGGCGGCGGCGTCCAGCGCTACAACTTTGACGGCACGTCGTGGACGCTTGCCTACACGTTGAATCCGGCCACCGCCGTCGGCTTCTACGGCCTGACCGTGCGCGTGGACCCGCAGGATCCGACGCGGGTGCGCCTCTACGCCACCACCCAGCCCGACACGACCAACAACGGCGCCAACCAGCTCGTCACCTTCACCGATAGCGCCACGGCCGGGAACACCACGGGTCCCGGCCCGGTCACGCTCACCGTCCTCGCTACCGCGGGTGGCTCGCAAATGTTCCGCGGCGTGGATTTCGCGCCGATGCCCGCCCCTCCGCCCGGCACATTTCAACTGACCACGTTCGCGCCGAACGCCCAGGGCGCGCTTTTCGTCGCCCGCGCGGAGGCCGGCCGAGCCTACGTGGTGCAGTCCTCCACTGACCTCACCGCGCCGTGGCAGACCGTTTCGCCCGTGCTGTATGCGGACCAGTTTGGGAGGATCGAATACCAGGACACAAGCGCCCCAGCCCTCCAGCGCTTCTACCGCTTCGTCACGTCGCCTTGAGGGATTTGCCGTTCGGCCGAAGAGGCGTGGGCAGCCGTTCTCTTCAAAGGCGTGGCGCCCCGCCTTGTGGTGGCAGCTCATGCGGTCTGCCGTCGTCGGTGGCGCGACGCCAATCCGCTACCCCTTCATTTCGGTCGGCTTCTTCGAGGGCTCCTCGGGATCCACGATCGCGTCGATGATGGCGGGGCCAGGCGAGCGCAGGGCCGCCGCGATGGCAGGTCGCAGCTCCTCGGGTTTCGCGCAGTGGAATCCTTCGGCGCCGCAAGCCTTGGCGAAGCCGACGAAGTCGATGGGCGACAGGTCGCAGCCGAACACGCCGTGACCGGCTTCGCGCTGCTCAAAGACCACCTGCGCGAGGCGCGAGTTGTTGAGGATCAGCACCTTGATCGGGAGCTTTTGCTGCACGGCCGTGGCCATCTCGGCCATGAGCATCGCGAAGCCGCCGTCGCCGGCCACCGCCACGGTCTGGCGCTTGGGGAAGGCGAGCTGGCACGCGATCGCGTAGGGCAGCGCGGGCGCCATCGTGTCGAGCATGCCGGGCGAAATGAGGCGCTGGTTCGCGCGCAGGCGCAGGTGCCGCGCCGCGAAGTGGGTGTTCGCGCCGCAATCGAGCGTCACGATCGCGTCGTCGTCCAGCGCGTCGCTCAGCGCTCGGATCACCGCCTGCGGGCGCAGCGGCGAGCGCGGCACTGACTCGATCCGGTCAAGCAGGGCGTTCCAGTCGCGCATCCGTTGCTGCGCCTCCGCGAGGAAGCTGCGGTCCTCCTTGCGCCGGAGCAGCGGCAGCAGCCCGCGGAGCGTGGCCTGCACGTCGCCGACCAAGCCGATCTCGACCGGATAGCGCAGGCCGATGCGGTCCGGGTTGAGGTCCACTTGGACGCCGCGCGCCTGGCCGGGCTTCGGGTAGTAGTCGATCCACGGCATCGTCGAGCCGAGGATGAGCACGGCATCGCACGTCCCCATGATCCAGCTCGAAGGCAGCGTGCCCAGGTGTCCGATGCCGCCGGTGGAGTAAGGGGAATCGTCCGCCATGACGTTGCGGCCGAGCAAGGCCTTCGCCACGGGCGCGCCGAGCGTTTCAGCGAGCTGCGCCAGCTCGCCGCGGGCCGCGAGGGCGCCTTGGCCGGCGAGGATCGCCACGCGCTTGCCGGCGTTCAGGAGGTCGGCCGCCTGCTGAAGCTGATCGGCCGCCGGTGCCTCGCGGCGCGGCAACCACGCGGACGAGGTGCGGCCGCCGTGGTTTTCCATGGAAGGCTTGTCCCCGGAAAGTTTCATGCTTTGCACGTCCTTGGAGACGGCAAGGTGCGCCACGCCACGGTTGCCCAGCGCGGCGCGGCAGGCGCGGTTGCCCACGATCAGCGCGTGGCCGGGCGAGGTGACCTCCACGTTGTAGAGCGCCACGTCCTGCATCAGCGCGGGGGTGTTGAGTGCCTGGATGAAGCGCGTGCCGTGGAGGTCGTGGAAGGTCATTCCGGTGATCGCCACCACCGGAGCGCCGTCGAGCGCCGCGTCGTAGAGGCCGTTGAGCAGGTGGACCGCGCCGGGGCCCGTGGTGCCCACGCACACGCCGAGCCGGCCGGTGAGCTTGGCGTGCGCCGAGGCCATGAACGCAGCCGCTTCCTCGTGGCGCACGCCCACGTAGCGGATGCGATCTCGCCGCTGGCGGATCGCCTCGATGATGCCGGCGATGCCATCGCCCACGATGCCAAAGACGTGCGTGGCGCCCCACGCGATGAGCGTTTCCACCAGGATGTCCGAGGTCGTCTGGTCACCGCCCGGCGCCGGCGCGGGTTGCGCCGAAACCGACGCGGCATCCTCGCCTGCCGACCCAGGCGGCGGACCAGCGGCCGAGGGAAGTGGCTCGGCCGCGCCGCCCGCCGCGGCGAAAAGCGCCGAGCCGACGAGCGTGCTCCCGCTGAGCCTTAGAAAATCACGCCGCCGCACGGGCGCAGGTTGGTCGTTCATGAAAGGCAAAAGTTTCCCGGTGGGATCGCACCGTGCGATCCCGGCGGACGGGGAATGAGCCGGGACGTCTGCGAGGCCGGCCGGTTAAGCGCTAGCTTAAAATTTAGCCAAGCATCTTCCGGGCGGATTTCGCAATCACACCGGGGGCATCGGAGGATGGGACCTCTTACGGCTGCCCGCTGCCGCCCGCCGCGCCATAGATCTGGCCGGTCGCGTAGCTGGCATCGCTGGCGGCGAGTTGGACGTAGATCGAGGCCAGTTCGGCCGGCTGCCCCGGCCGGCCCATCGGCGTCTGGCCGCCGAACTTCATCAGCTTTTCCTGCGTGGCCCCGCCGGAAACCTGCAGCGGCGTCCAGACCGGCCCGGGCGCCACGCCGTTCACCCGGATGCCCTTTGGGGCGAGCTGCTTCGCCAGCGACTTCACGTAGTTCATCGTGGCTGCCTTGGTCTGCGCGTAATCGTAGAGATCGGGCGAAGGGTCGTAGGCCTGTTCCGAGGTCGTCCCGATGATCGCCGCGCCGGGCGGCAGGTGCGGCAAGGCTGCCTTGATGATCCAAAACGGCGCGTAGATGTTGGTCTTCATCGTGGCGTCAAAGTCCTCGCTCGAAAGGTCCAGGATGGATTGGTGCTGCTGCTGGCGGCCCGCGTTGCACACCACGATGTCCAGGCCCCCCAGGCCTTTCAGCGCGTCGGCCACCAACTTCTGGCAGAACGCCTCGTCGCGCAGGTCGCCTGGGATCGCCAGAGCCTTGCGGCCCGCCTCCTTGATCAGCGCGATGACCTCCTGCGCGTCGGGTTCCTCCGACGGGAAATAATTGATCGCCACGTCGGCGCCCTCTCGCGCGTAAGCGATCGCGGCAGCCCGGCCCATGCCCGAGTCGCCCCCGGTGATCAGCGCCTTGCGGCCCAGCAGGCGGCCGGAGCCTTTGTAGCTTTTCTCCCCGTGATCGGGCCGCGGGTCCATCTTGCTGGCCAAGCCCGGCCACGGCTGCTCCTGACCCTTGAACGGGGGCTTCGGATGTTTCTTCGCTGGATCTTCGATCTTCGTGGGGGTCGTCGGTTCCTTGGGGGCTTCGGCGCCAAAGGTCCGGGAAGCCGCCGCGGCGATGCCTGCGGCTCCCAGTCCGGCGATCAGGTGGCGGCGCGTGAGGGGTCGTGGTTCTTCGTTCATGGATGGGATCCACACTTGGACGGCGTTTCGGTCGCGCCTGGCCAAGAGTGGAGAACCCAAATCGGAGGTCCCGCCCACGCGGGCTTGGTGAAATGGCTGAAGCGCCGTAGTGGCTGCCCCGGATCGAACCCTCAGTGCCCCGCGAGAAAACCGTTCCCGCAGGGCATTCAAAGCTTCGAAAGCGGGTGCGCTTCGCTCCCAGGAAAGGACCGCCGGCCCCGACCCGCGGCGCCGCGCCAGCGAGCCGCGCGGCCCGTAAGTGGTCGCGCGACGTGAAGCCATCGCCAGATCCTCAATTGATATTCGCCCTCGTTGGCATTCTTTTTTCTTGGCGCGAGCTTCTCGTCTCTTCAAAAGAATTCATGTGTTTTTGCCTTCGCGTTCGAGCACTGCGGTGGGTTGGGATGACCGCGCTAGCCTTGGCGGCAGCGTCTGGTGCCGGCTGCGGAAAGCCCCCGGCCGGTGATGCGCCGTCGCAGCCGGTCGAGAAGCCAGTTCCATCCGCTCCTGCGTCTTCGCCGCGAGCTGCGCCTTCAGCTTCGCCAAAGCCGGAACCGACTGCCGCCGGCCAAGCCCTCGACTCGAAGGCGCTGCAGGCGGAAATCGCCGCAACCGAAGCGACCCTGACGGAACGCTACAAGGCCCTCGACCAGCGAAGGAAGGCGCTGCCGCCGGGCGACGCCGCGGCGCTGGAGCAATTTAACCAGGCCGCGGCGGCCTACACGCAGCAGCGGGCGGCGTTCGTTGCTCGGCAACAAGAACTGGAGCGCTTGCGACTGGCGGAAACCCGGGCTCGGATCGCGGCGGCCGAGGCGGAACGGCCCGCGATGGAGCTGCTGGGCCGGTTGCGCGCCGCCATCGTGGCGAACGATTTCGCGGCCCAGGCGCAATGGATGAGCGAGGCCCTCGGTCAACATCGGGGAAAGGCGGCCTTCGCGGAGATTTCCGTCTTGGCGCGGTCGCAGTTGGAGCGCGTCACCCTCGAGACGATTCAGCGCGTGATGGCGACGCGAGGAAGCAGCGCCAGCCCGTCCGCGGGCGGTCCATCGCTGGCGGCCCTGCGCCGCTTGATCAATGGGTCCTTGCAACCGGTCGCGCCGGGGGAGGGGAGAATCTTCGAGATAGATTTTCATCCTAATCCGTCTCTCCCGCCCCTCGACTATCCCAACGTGACGAAGGCGCAGCTCATCGCCAAGCAGCAGCTTTACACCAGCGTCGCGTTTGTCCGTGCCAAGCGGCACCCCGAGCTGCTTTACCGGGGTGCAGACGTTGAGTTCAACCTGCTGCTGAAGCCCTACTACCAGGACCAGACGCTGCCGACCAAGCGGCTGAGCGAGGCTGATTACGAGCAGATGATCACCCTCTGCCGGCAGATCGCGAAGGAGGGTGCCCCGCCCAGCGCGCCGACACCGGCATCTGCTCCCACTCTCGATCCGGCGCAAACCTGGGCGCAGTTTCAGCGCCTCCGCCGCGAGTGGCCGAGGTGAACGGCAGCAACCGCCCATAACGGCCACGCGCGCCTGGCCTTGGCCACCGGTGTTTTTCGCGCGGGAGATGAACCAATCCATAGCTGCGCTGTCTTGAATCTTCGGCCGCCATCGCGGACGACAGCGGACTGCGCGCTCCTCCCGCGGCCGGCCTCGTCGCGGAACCGTGCGGCGTGCGGACACACGCCGGCGCGGCCCGGGCCTTGCCGACGCGTGGCGAGGCCTACCTTCTTCCCATGAGCACGGCCGCCGCCTATGCGCCGGGGCGCGTCGAACTGCTGGGCAACCATACGGACTACAACCAGGGCCTGGTGCTCGCGGCGGCGATCGACCGCGGCCTCACCGTCTCAGGGCGGTCACGCGCGGACGCGACAGCGGTGTTGGCCTCAGCCGCGCTGGGGCGGCGCGTGGAGGTTCCGCTCGACGCCGTGCTCGAGCAGCTGGACGACGCGTGGGCGAGCTACTCGCTCGGCGTGGTGCGCGAGCTCCAGGCGGCGGGCTTCGCGCCCGGAGGGTTCGAGGCGGAGATTGCCGGCGAGCTGCCGCCCGGGGGCGGGCTTTCCAGCTCGGCGGCGCTCGAGGTCGCCACGGCCTTGTTCCTGGCGAAGCTCCACGGCTGGGACCTCGCCCCCATGGCGCTCGCCAAGCTGTGCCACCGGGCCGAGAATGAATTCGTGGGCGTGCAATCGGGTTTGCTCGACCAGGCGACCTCGGTCTTCGGACGGGAAGGGCACGCCGTGTTCCTCGATTGCCGTTCGGAGGAGATTCGCCTCGTTCCCTTTCCTCCCGATCTCGCGCTGATCATCGCGCCTTCCGGGGAGCCGCACGCGCTGGTCGCGGGGGAATACAACGCGCGGCGCGCGGAATGCACGGCGGCAGCGGCGGTGCTGGGCGTGGCCTCGCTGCGGGACATCACGCCCGAGGAGCTGCGGCGCCGGGGAGATGCTCTGCCCGACATCCTCCGGCGCCGGGCGCTGCACGTGGCGGAAGAAAATGCCCGCGTCGCGGAAGCCGTCGCTGCGATGGAGCGGGGTGACGCCGAAGCCTTCGGCGCGCTGATGTTCGCCTCGCACGAAAGCTCGCGCCGGAACTTCGAGAACAGCACGCCGGCGCTGGACCGGCTGGTGGAGCGCGCGCGGCCTCTCCCCGGTGTGCTCGGCGCCCGGCTGACGGGGGGCGGCTTCGGCGGCTCGATCCTCGTGCTGGCGGCGGCGGATCGCGCGGACGAGGTGGCCCAGGAACTGCGGAACGCCTCCGGGCACGCGGGCGGCGGAGGCTCGGCCCCCTTCCTCACGGTTCCCTCGGATGGGGCGCGATAAGACCCACTTCGTCCGGCGCGTTCCCCGATATGACCCCGGACCGGTCGGCGGGCCCCCCGCCCGGG
>CALMOL010000060.1:6323-31725 GCA_937871685.1 uncultured Verrucomicrobiota bacterium | reverse complement strand
TTCCACTGCAGGTCAGCTCGCGCCCCCGTCCGTAGCCGCAGCTAGCCCCAAGCTGCCTCTTGCACGGCGTCGCCGCCGCCGCTGCAGCTACCAGCAGTTGTGCTTTGCACTGCCGGCGACCGAGGGTGAACCATGCGAACCGGCCCTTTCTTGCCCCGTCCTGAATACCCTCGGCCGGATCGGCAGCGCGGCTGGGTAAATGGCCTCGACTGGCTCAACCTCAACGGCCCCTGGGAGTTTCGCTTCGACGGCGAACGGGTCGGGGTGGAGGCCCGCTGGTTTGCCCCGCGGGAGGAGCGCTGGGCCGACCAGATCATCGTGCCGTTTTGCTGGGAATCCCTCGCCGCCTGGGGCGAGGAGGCCGCCGCGGGGAACGACAACTTCTACGCTCGTCGCGTGTTCCGAAACCCGCTGGAACTGAGCCAGGAAAACTATCGCGACGCCGCCCGCTTCGAGGTGGGCTGGTATCGCCAGCGGATCGTCCTTCCCGACAACGAGCACTGGGCGGGCAAGCGAGTGATCCTGACGGTGGGCGCCGCCGACTTCCAGACGGATGCCTGGTGCAACGGCCAGCCGCTCGGGCGCCACGAGGGCGGCTTCACCCCCTTTGAGTTCGACGTGACCGATGCGCTGGAGCGCGATCCGGCGAGCGGGCGGCTCACCGGGATCGTGGTGCTGCGCGTAGAGGACCCGATGGACAACCGCGAGCAGCCAGTCGGCAAGCAGTGGGGCTGGTATTCTTCCGCGAGCGGCATCTGGCAGACCGTCTTCATGGAGCCGCGCGCGGTCGCGCACATCGAGCGCTTCGAGACGGTGAGCGACCTCGCCGCGCAGACGGTGACGATCACGGCATTCACCCGCGGGGGGAGCGAGGCGACGATTCTCGTCACCGCGCCGGACGGCCGGGAATGGACGGAGCGCTGCCCGGTCCACAACGACCTCGCCCGGGTCGTGATCCACCTCGCCCCGGCAATCCTGTGGGATCCGAACGATCCGAAGCTCTATCGCCTTCGGCTCACGCTGATCCACGACGCTCAGAAGGACGTCGTCCACGGTTACTTCGGCGTGCGCAACCTGTCGTCCCGTCCCGTCGAAGAAGCGGGCGCGCCGGGCGTGCTCTGCCTCAACGGCGAGCCGATCTACGTCCGCGGGGCGCTCTATCAATCCTACCACCCCGAGGGCGTTTATACCGCGGGCGACACGCAACGCCTGCGGGAAGACATCCTCCTCGCGAAGCAGGCCGGCTTCGACCTGTTGCGGATTCACATCAAGATCGACGATCCGCTGCTGCTCTACTACGCCGATACGCTCGGGATCCTGCTCATGGCCGACTTCCCGAATTTCGGCGAGGGCGGCGACACCGCGCTCGGGCGGCGACGCTTCGAGACCATGATGCGTCAAGCCATCGAGCGCGACTTCAACCATCCTTCCATCGTCGCGTGGTGTCTCTTCAACGAGACGTGGGGCTTCGGCGGACAGGCGGAATTCGTCCACCTGATCAACCCGAAGTGGCCCGAGACCGGGGGGCCGCCCAGACCCGTCCGCGAGCCGGGGACCCGCACGCCCAACCTCGAGTCGTTTCACTGGGTGAACGAGATGTGGAACCTCGCCAAGTCGCTCGATCCCACGCGCTTGGTGGAGGACATGAGCGTGGTCCCGTGGGATCACCTCCAGCACTACGGGCATGGCTCCACGGACATCAACTCGTGGCATTTCTATCAGGACAACTACGAGCGCGCCCGCGCCCACATCCAGGAAGTGGTGGAGGACACCTACGCGGGATCGACGCGGCATTACATCCCCGGCTACCAGCAGGGAAACCAGCCGCTCATCAACAGCGAGTATGGCGGGGTCGGCGCGCTGGACGGCGATCGCGACGTGAGCTGGAGCTTCAAATTCCTGACCAACGAGCTGCGCCGCCACGGCAAGCTCTCGGCCTACATTTACACGGAGCTGCACGACGTGGAGTGGGAGCGCAACGGCTTCCTGAACTACGACCGGACGCCGAAGGACTTCGGCTACGATTCGAAGATCGTGAACCAAGGCGACGTGCTGCCGATCGACGCGCCGCCCATCGCGCGCGCGCAGCCGGGGGAAGAGCGCGTGATCGAGGTGAAGTCATCCCACTTCTCGCGCCAGCGGAAGGAGAACGTTTCGCTGCACTGGTGCCTGGCCGGCGTGGATGCGCTGGGCTGGGTGCACGACGACTTGGCCAGCGGGGTAAAACCCATCGCCTTCGGCCAATATCGAGTGGAACTGGCCGGGAACATCGTGCTGCGCCTGCCGGAGGAAACGATGCTCTGCACGCTCTGGGTGCGGGCGGTCGCGCCGGACGGCACCGTCGTGGCGGGCAACTACGTGCAACTCCTGGTCGATGGCCCCGCACCCGCGCGGGAAGAGCGCGCGAACCGGGTCATCCTGCGCGCCGAGGCGCACGACTTCGCCGCGGGCGAATGGTCGGGCGGGAGCACTTCCGCCGAAGTGGCCCGGGAGCACGGCAGCTGCGCCGGCAAGGGGACCGGGTGGTTCGAGTGGCATTTCCCGCTCGCGGCCTTTGCTTCGCGCAAGCCGGACTGCCTGCGCGTTCTGTTGGAAGCGTCCTCTTGTCGCCCTGGCGACGCACAAACCGATGCGTCCGCTCATCCCACGGTGATGGAGCTCCTCCTGAACGGAACTCGCGTTCACGAGGCCGTCCTGCCTACTCATCCGCACGATGCGCGAGGCGCGTTGAGCTACCTGCGCGGGGGCAAGGGCGCCTACGGTTACCTCCTGCACGCCACGCTCCGCGGCGAGCTGCTGGAACGTGTGCTGGCCGATTCGAAGGATGGGGTGCTGCGACTGCGTTGCGCGGTGCAGGAAGAGGCCCGGCACGTCGGGGGGCTGACGATCTACGGCCGCGACTGCGGCCGCTTTCCGCTTGGGGTCACGCTGATTTTCGGGATCGATCCGTGAGGCCAGCTGGGACGTCGGCGTGAAGCGGGAACGGGACGGCCGCCGCATCGGGTGACCTGACTTCCGACGCTCGGCAACGGCTCGCCGGCTCGATCAAAGGCCGAGATACGCCTTCCGCACCTCGGGGTTGGCCAGCAGTTCGGGGCCGGGGCCAGCCAGCGTCACGCGGCCGGCTTCCAGCACGTAGGCGCGCCGGGCCAGGGCGAGGGCGTGGCGGGTGTTTTGCTCCACGAGCAGCACGGCGACGCCGGCGGCGTTGATGTCGCGCACCACGCGGAACATTTCCTCCACCACCAACGGGGCGAGGCCGAGCGAGGGTTCGTCGAGCATCAGCAGCTTGGGGTCGGCCATGAGGCCGCGGCCGATGGCGGCCATCTGCTGCTCGCCGCCGGAAAGGGTGCCGGCCACCTGCCGCTGGCGCTCGCGGAGCCGCGGGAAGATGGCGAACACGCGCTCCAGGCGATCGGCACGGCCGGGCTTGGGCGTGGGATAGGCGCCCATGAGGAGGTTTTCCAGCACGGACATCTCAGGGAACAAGCGCCGCGCTTCCGGCACGTGGACGATCCCGCGCGCGACAATGTCCATGGAGGGGCGGCCGCGCAGCTCGTCGCCATGGAAGCGGAACGAGCCGCCGGCCGCGCGCAGCACGCCGGACAGGGCGCGCAGGGTGGTGGTCTTGCCCGCGCCGTTCGCGCCGATCAACGCCACGATCTCGCCGGCGTCCACGCGGAAGCTCACGTCCCACAGTGCCGTGACGCCCCCGTAGGCAGCGGAGAGGTTCTGGACTTCAAGCATCGGCGTGGCCCTCCCCGAGGTAGGCGGCGACCACGTCGCGGTTTTGGACAATCTCGGCGGGCGGCGCGTCGCCGATCTTCACGCCGTGGTTCAGCACCACCACGCGGTCGGAAATGCGCATGATGGCCTTCATGTGGTGCTCGACGAGGATGACGCTCACGCCGCTGGCGCGGATGCGCCGCACAAGCTCGCACGCGGCGTCCACCTCGGAGGGGTTCAGGCCGCCCATCGGCTCGTCGAGGAAGAGGATGCGCGGACGGGTCGCCAGCGCGCGGGCGATCTCCAGGCGCTTCTGCTCGCCGAGCGTGAGGTCGGACGCGAAACGCGCGGCCTGCGCGGCGAGGCCGACGAACTCGAGCCGAGCGCGCGCGTCGGCTTCGGCGCGCTCGCGGCGCTTCTCGTGGCCGAAGGCAGCGAGCGCGACGTTTTCCTGCACCGAGAGGCGACGAAACGGCTTCACGACCTGGAAGGTGCGCGCGATGCCGCGCCGCACCACGGCGTGCGGGCGCAGGCCGAGGAGGCTCGCGCCGTCGAGGCGCACGTCGCCCGAGGTGGCGGGCAGGAAGCCGGCCATGAGGTTGAAGGCGGTCGTCTTGCCCGCGCCGTTCGGCCCGATCAAGCCGAGGATCTCGCCCGCATGGAGATCAAACGTGAGGTCCGAAACGGCCCGCAGGCCGCCGAAGTCCTTCGTCAGATGAATCGCCTGGAGGAGGGGCTTCACAATGCGGAAAAGTTTTGCCACGGAGGCACGGAGGTCACGGAGAAGGAGTGGGGGAGGGGCTTTTCCCGTTAGCCGTGCCCCTCCGTGTCCTCGGTGCCGCCGTGGCAGACCGTTTCGCCCACCATTGGCTGAGGCGTCCCCAGATGCCTTCGGGGAGATAGCGGATCACGATCATCATGAAGAAGCCGTAAAAGATGAGGTGGCCGGACTGGAAGCGGTCGCGGAAGACCTCGCCGATGGTGGTGAGGAACACTGCGCCGACGATTGGCCCCCACGTCGTGGCGATGCCGCCGACCACCGGCACGAAAACCATCTCGACCGACAGGCTGATCGTGAAGACGGCGTCGGGATCGATGTAGCGGTAGTAGATCGCGTAGAACCCGCCCGCGGCGCCCACGAAGAACGCCGACAGCACAAGCGCGAGGACCCGCGTGCGCACGGTGTCGATGCCGGCGGCCTCGGCGCTGTCGAGGTCCTCGCGCACGGCCAGCAAGAAGGCGCCGAGCCGCGAGCGCGCGACGTGCCAAGTGGTCAGTGTGACCAGCGCGGAGAGCGCGAGGATCACGTAGTAGAACGGCGCCTTGGATTCCCAGTTCACCGGCGCGCCGAAAATCGTGAGCGGCGGCAGCGTGGTGACAAGCAGGCCCATCGGGCCGGCGGTGAGAGATTCCCAGTTCAGCGCGACGAGGCGCGTGATCTCGGCCACGGCAAGGGTGGCGAGCGAGAAATACGGCCCGCGCAGCCGGAAGCAGATCCACCCGATGGGGCCGGCGAAGACCGCCGCCAGGACGCCGCCGGCGAGCAGCGCGAGCCACGGCGACCACCCGACGCGCAGGTGCAGGATCATCGTCGCGTAGGCGCCCACGCCGAGGTAGGCGGCATGTCCGAAGGAGACTTGGCCCGCGTAGCCGCCGAGGAGATTCCAAGCCGCGCCGAGGAGTGCCGCCCAGAGCGTAAGGATGAGCAGGTGGAGGACGAACGGGTTCGCCGTGAGCAGCGGCGCCCCGAGCAGCGCGAGGATGGCGAGGACCGTGGCGGCGATTTTCATGCGCGCGCCACCCCCCAGATTCCGCCCGGCCGGAAAAGCAGCACGAGCAGGAAAAGGACGAAGCCGATGGCGTCCTTCCAGGCTACCGACACATACACGGCGCCCAGCGATTCCACGACCGAGAGCAGGATGCCCCCGACGATGGCGCCGGGGATGGAGCCGAGCCCGCCGAGCACCACGATCACGAAGCACTTCACGCTAAGGATCTCGCCCACGGTCGGATAAAGGTAGAGCGAGGGCGCGAGCAGCACGCCGGCCGCGCCGGCCAGCGCGGTGCCCAGCGCGAAGGTGAGCGACTCGATGCGCGGCACGTTCACGCCCATGAGCGCGGCCGACTCGGGGTTTTGCGCCGTGGCGCGAATGGCGCGGCCGGTGTCGGTGCGCGTGAGAAAGGCCCACAGCGCCGTGGTCAGCGCGAGCGCGATCCCGAAGGCGATGGCCAGCGGGATCGGCACCGCGATGCCGAAAGGCCGCATCGGGCGCAGCGCGTAGGGGAGCGAGATCGTGCGGTAGTCGCCCGAGAAGGCGAGCAGGGCGAGGTTGGCGATGAGCAGCGAGAGGCCGGCGGTGTAGAGCAGCACGTTCAGCTCGCCGCCCGGCATGATCTTGCGCAGCAGGAAGCGGTGGATCGCCAAGCCCAGGGCGAACATCGCGGGCGTCCAGACGAGGATCGAGACGAAAGGATCGAGACCCCACGACTTCTGCGCCCACCACGCGCCGAACATCCCGAGCATCACCATCTCGCCGTGCGCCATGTTGATGATGCGCATCACGCCGAAGACCACCGTGAGCCCCATGGCGATCATCGCGTAGAGCGCGCCCGTGAGCACGCCGGAAACGAGGCTCTGGATAAAGGTTTCCATCGGCAACCGTGGGGTGTCTCCACTGCGCTTGCCTTCGAGGTGGACGGGGGGCGGCCCCCCCCCCCCCCGGGCGCGGCCCCCCCCCCCCAAAAAACCCCGGGGCGTCGCCCCCCGCCGCCGGCGCGAAGGATCGCGCCGTCCACCTTGGAGGCTTCGCCTTTACTTCTTCTCCGGCGGCTCCGGGAAGACGAAGTTCGTCTCGGCCATCGCCTTGGGCCACACGTTCAGCAGCACGCCGCCGCGCCATTGGGCCAGCACCACGTGCTCGGGAGAGTTTACGTTTTGGTTCACGTAGTTGTCCCCGAGCGGGCCGGCGTAGTTGCCGAACTTCGTCTTGCCAAAGACCGTGGTCATGTCCGTGGCCAGCAGCGCCTCGCGCACGGCGGCGCGGTCGGCTTCAAGATTGCCGGTGAGCTTTGCGCGCCGGAACGCGTCGGCCAAGATATACATCGCGGCGTAGCCCTCGGTCTCGTGCTCGTGCGGGGAAATGCCGAACTTCGCCTTGAAGTTCTGGTAGAAGGTCGCCGTGGCGCCGTCATTTGGATTGCCCGACCACGCGGCCGACGAATACACGTTCTCGGCCAGCGGCCCGAGCTGCTTGGCGAAGTCCTCCACGCCGAAGCCGCCGCCGAAGCCCACGAAGGCGCGCGGCGTCACGCCGATCTCCTTGGCGTGGCGCGTCATGAGGATCGCGTCGGTGGTCGAGACCGCGACCATCAGCAGGTAGTCCGGGTTGTTGCCCTTCACCTTGGTCATCACCGGCTTGAAATCGAGCGAGTTCACCGCGTAGGCCTCGTCGTTGGTGATCGTCACGCCCTTCGATTTGAGGAAGGTCATCACGGCGTTGCCGATGGTTTTGCCGAAGAGCGAGTTGTCGTAAACGACGGCGGCCGACTTTGGCATCGCGCCGGGGACATCGGTCACGAACTTCTTCCACGCCTCGGGGTAAATGGAGCCGGTGGGATTGTTGCGGAACACCCAGTCGAAGCCCTTCGAGGTGATGGCGTCGGCCGAGGGATGATCCACGAGGTAGGGCGTCTTGAGGCGCTGGGCCACCGACGCGATCTCCATCGCCTGGCCGGACGCGCGACCGCCGGTGAGCACGAGCACCTTGCCCTGCGTGATGAGCTTCTCGGCCACGGTGGCGGCGAGCGGGTTCTTGGCCTGGTGGTCCTCGAGGACGATCTCGAGCTTGCGGCCGTTGATGCCGCCCTTGGCGTTGATCTCGTCGAGGGCCATTGTGTAAGCCTTCTTGAACTTGTCGCCGAAGGGAGCGTCGGGACCGGTCATCGGCTGCGGGGCGCCGATCTTGAGGGGTTCCTGCGCGGGCGAGAGCGCAGGGGAGAGCGCCAGGCCCAGAATCAACGCGAGGCGAGAGAGGAAGCGCGGGTGCATGGGAGAAACGAGCGGGATGAGGGACGGACCGGCGCGGGGAATCGCCGGCGGGGGAAGGTTAGTTGTCGCGCCGTTTGCCGTGGCTTTGCGAGCATAAAAGCGATCTCGGACCCAGAATTACGAAACCGTTTTCCGAATGGCAGAATCCTGGACGGTTCCCAGGCAAGCTTGACTCTCCAAGCCGCGCCGCTAACGGCGGCGGATGACAACGAAGCAAGGCGTTTTCCTCGGCTGCGGCCTCGCCCTCGCGGCGGCCCTCGTGCTCGGCGGCGGCATCTTCTTCTTCGTGATGCGCCTGACGGGGCCAATGGCGGATACCGGTGACCTATTCATGACCGCGCTGCAAAACCAGCGCTACGGCGAGGCCACGGCGATGTGCACGGCCTCGCTCCAAGCGGACCTGGAAAGCAAGGGCGGCCTGGAAGTTCTCATGCAGCGCTACAAGGTGAGGCCGACGAAATGGAGCTATTCGTCCCGCTCCGTGAAAAGCAGCGTGGGGGAGGTGTCTGGCAGCGCCACCCATGCGGATGGAAGCTCGCGCAATCTGCGCCTCACGTTCTCCCGGTCCGGCGACGACTGGAAGGTGAACGGATTCCAATTCGACTGATTCCATCCCGAGGGAACTCGCGTTGAAAGCCATGCCGCCTTCTCCTCCCGCCCATGGTGGCGGCGCCTTCGCGCGGCAGATGAGTAGCCTGCTCCGTGGTCTCGGGTTGATCGCGCTGTTTTGCACGGCGGGCTTCTCCTCGCGGGCGGCCGCCACTGAGCCACCCGTTCCAGCGCTCACCGTGATTCTCGTGCGCCACGGCGAGAAGGCATCTTCGCCGCCGGGCACGGCGCTCAAGGACCAGGACCCCGACCTGACGCCGGCCGGGCGCGAGCGCGCCGAGACCCTTGCCCGCGTGCTCGCCGACGCGGGCGTCACCGCGATCTACGCCACGCATTTCCGGCGCACGCAGCAGACCGTCCGCCCCTTGGCCGAGAAGCTTGCCCTCACGCCCACGGTGCTCGACGCCGGGGCAAACGCCGAGCTGGTCCAACGCCTGCGCGTCCTTCCCGCCGGCGCGGTGGCGCTGGTGGCCGGGCACGACGCCTCGCTCCCCGAGGTCATCGCCGGCCTGGGCGGGCCGAGGATCGACGCCTTGCCGGCCACCGCGTTCGACCGCCTGCTCGTGCTCACCGCGCCGCGCGCCGGCCCCGCGACGCTCGTGCGCCTTCGCTACGGCCGCGAGACGCCGCCGTGAATTGCTCCCCCCATGCCGCGCGAGACACCTCCCCGGGAACGCCGATGGACATCCGACAAAAGTTATCGGCTGGTGGATGGCGCGCTCCGCCGCGCCATCCACCTCGGAGCCTCACTTTGGTCGGAGGGCTGATCTCCCCATTGGCGCCGTCCAGGCACGCCGCCCGGCGTGCTGGTTGCCCATTGCGCCAATCGGGAGACTGGCGTTCCCGGGGGGTCTCCTACGGCCGGGTGATCTCCACGTGGTAAAAGCGCCGGCCGGCGCCCGCGTTTAGGTCGGTGACGGTGCGCGAGGAGCCGTTGTCGATCATGCTGAAGGAGCCCAGCGGCTGCCAAGCGCCGGTGGTCAAGTCCGTGCGCGAGGTCACCGTGTAGGTGCGCCCGGCCACCACCGGCGAGAAGGTGATGTTGCGTTGGTTGGGCTGGCCGGCCACCGGGGTGATCGTAGAGACGAAGCGCGAGTTCGGATCGTTGGGCACCAGGCCGGCGATGTATTCGAAGAGGTTCGTCTGCCCGTCGCCGTCGGGATCCATCGCGGGGCCGGCGAGCGGATTGGGCGGCGGGCCGAAGTATTGCACCTGCCAGGCGTCGTCGATGCCGTCGCCCGCGTAGGCGCCGAAGTTGTCGTTGTTGGTGTTGAGCACCGTGAGCGACAGGAAGCCGGTGCGCCCGCCAAAGATCCCCTGCGCGACCGCGCCGGTGTCTTGGTAAACGAGGCCCGCGGTGGCCAGCCCGCTCGCGCTGATGCTCGTCAGCGGCCCGCTCTGCACGCTCCAGGCCACGCTCGCGGCGGGTACGGCCAGGAAGGTGGCGTCGTCCAAGACTTGGCGGCCCTGAAGCTGGAGCGTGGTGCCCTCGCCCAGGCTCGGCGAGGCGCTGGCCACGGTGAAGCCGGTGACCTCGTAGAGCTGGCCGAGATAGCCGGCCTTGGCGACCTCCGCGGGCGCGGCCACGGTGGACACGCCCGTGATGCCGCCCACGCTGGCGTCGTTGGTGTAGGCCGCGCTGGTCGCGCGCCGGCCGCCGGAATCGTTGGAATCCGTGGCCACCGCGTAGCTGGCGCTGGAGCGCGGGCCGGCGAGGGCGGCGGGCGCGAGGCCGGCGCCGGCGGTCCCGAGGACGACGAGGAGGAATCGGCTGGCTTTCATGGGAGAAGCGGAGACTGGTGACGGCGCCGCGCCGGACGAGGGATCGCGGTGCCAGCGATACTATCGGAAAGGGCCGGCGAGAGTTTCACGAAAACCTCCGGCGGCGCCAAAAAACACGAGGGATCGAGAAGAAACGGGGCGGCGGATGGCCGGCCAGGATCGAAGGCAAAAGGACAGCGGCGACAACGTTTGCCGGGAGCTATTTTTCCGCGAGCCACTCCTCGTAGGAGCGCTTGGGCAGGGAAAAGGAGGCGGCGCGCAGGATGTCGGCCGTCTTTTCCTTGGCGACGAACACGAGGAACCCACCGGGCGTCTCGATGACGGCGCTCACGTCTCCGGGCTTGCTCAACTGCGCGCGCAGCACCTTCTGCAGCTCGGGGTCGAGGTCCCCGAAGTAGAACTTGCGATCCGTGCCCGCGGGAGCGCTTCCTTCCGCACCCGGCGGCGGGCCGAGCACCTGGGCGAACTTGGCGGTGGCCTCGATGGAATAGGAACCGCTGGACGCCGTGCCCTTGGTGGCCGGCGGCGGCGCGGTTGGCTCGGGCTTGGCATCCTCACTGGGGCGCGCGCCGAGCTGCCAGGTGGCGTCGGCGACGCTGCCCGCGGCCTTGGCGGCGGTGAGGGCGGCGACCTGCTTTCCCACGCCTTCCTTCTGCGCGCCGAGCGCAGCCGCACGCGCGGCCTCCGCCTCGCGGCGACGCGCGGCGTGCAGCTTGTCGGCGTTCTCGAAACGCGCGCGCAGGGCGCGCTCCACCACGATGGGCCGGGCCACCGTGCGCGCGAAGCGGGCGGGATCGCCGCCCAGCGCGGCCTTGAGCTCGGCGAGCGTCTCGGGGGCGCGGGTGGTCGCCTCGATGCGGCGCACCTCGGCCTCGATCTCGGCGGAAGTGATCGTCACGCCGTAAACGGAGCGCAGACGCTCCTCCTTTTGCACGTCCAGGCGCACGAGCCGCTCGAGGAGCGCCGCGGGCATCGCCTCCTCGAAGGTCTGGCGCGTCTCCAGGCGGTGCGAGTGATACACGCGCTCGATGGCGGCGCGGTCCGCGCACAACGCCGCGAGGTCATCGCCGCGGGCGAGAGGCGCGACCGCGAAAAGCAGCAGCGCGAGGGCGAGCCGGAGGAATTTCATGCGGCGAAGGGAAGATGGCAGCGGCGAGGCTTCATGGTCGCTGGTAGAGATACACGAGCCGGGGGAGCGTGCGGAGCGGCGCGGCATCGGCTGGTCCGTCATCAACAAACGATCCGGACGAAAAAACCAAGCCCGTCGCGTCATGCGTTTGACCGCCTCCAGTTGAGAGAGGGTTATTCAGGGATCAACGGCTTCCTCGTCGGCGGCCTGCCGGGGCGGGCAAGACGAGCGGACGGCCATTCGCCTTTCCCCCGCGGGCGCTTTCCGCTATGGAGGGCGGCCCGCGTCCCCATGTCCACGCCGTCGCCGCTGCGCTTCTCGCACTACCGCGTCCTGGAACGCGAGGATGGCTCGCCGTGGATTCTTGGCACCGGCTCGATGGGGGTGACCTACAAGGCCCACGACGAGCGCCTGCGCCTGGACGTGGCGCTGAAGGTGATCGCCCCGGAGCGGGTGCATTCCGGCACGGCGCAGGCGCTCTTCCTGCGCGAGGCCCGCGCCGCGGCGCGCGTGCGCCACTCCAACGTGGCCTCCATCCTCGCGCTGGACGACACGCCCGGGCAGCTCTTCTACGCGATGGAGTTCGTGCCGGGCGTCACGCTCCAGGCGCTGATTTCCGATCGCGGTGCGTTGCCTCCCGTCGTCGCCGCTCACCTTGCGCTCCAGGCGGCGCGCGGGCTGGAGGCGATCCACCGCCAGGGCCTGCTCCACCGCGACCTCAAGCCGGCCAACCTCATGCTCCTGCCGCTCGGCGATTCCGGCGACTGGGAGGTGAAGGTGATCGACTTCGGACTCGCGCACGCCGTGGAGGGCGGGGCGGCCGACGCCTTCACCGCCGTGCCGATGAAAGGCTTCCTCGGCACCGTCCTCTACGCCAGCCCGGAGCAATGCCTGGAGCGCGACGTGGACGCCCGCGCCGACCTCTACTCGCTGGGATGCATGGTCTTCGAGATGCTCGTGGGCCGGCCGCCCTTCTCCGGCCGCTCGCACTACGAGATCATGGCCAAGCAAATCTCCGCGCCGGTGCCGGCCGCGCTGCTCGCGCCGGTGCCGGAGCCGCTGCGCGGGATCGTCTCGGCGCTGCTCGCGAAGGAGCCAGAGGACCGGATCACGGACGCCGCCACGCTCGCGCGCGACTTGGACGAGGCGCACCGCATCCTGACCGTGGGCGGGACGAGCCTGACGGGATCGCTGTCCCCCAGCGGCACGCGCGGCTCCACGCTCTCGCGCGGCTCGCTGATGAAGGGCATCGCCGTGCTCGCGCTGGCGAACCTCTCGCCCGAGCGCGCGGACGAGTATTTCTCGGACGGCATCGCCGACGAGCTCATCAACGCGCTCTCCAAGATCCCCGGCTTCCGCGTGGCGGCGCGCACGTCGTCGTTCTCGTTCAAGGGCAAGAACGTGCCGCTGCCCGAGATCGCGCGGCAGCTCGCGGTGGACTACGTGGTGGACGGCTCCGTGCGGCGCGGCGGCGACCGCGTGCGCATCTCGGTGCAGCTCGTCTCCGCCGCGGACGGGTTCCCGATGTGGTCGGACACCTTCGAGCGCGAGCTGCGCGACGTCTTCGCGGTGCAGGACGAGATCGCCGGCATCGTGGCCAAGAACCTCCAGCTCAAGCTCGCGCGCCCGCACTCCGAGGCGAGGCCGGTGGATCCCGAGGCGTTCCGCCTTTACCTCGAAGGCCGGCAGGCGCTCTCGCTGCGCTCGCCCGAGGCGATGCAGCGCGGCGAGGAGGCGTTGCGCAAGGCCCTCGTCATCGACCCGGGATTTCCGCGCGCGATGGGCGCGCTGGCGCACCTGCTCGTGCTCCAGGCGGACCTCGACTTCCTCAACCAAGGCTCGTGGGCCAGCGCCTCCACGCTGCGCGACCAGGCGGACCAACTGGCCGACGAGGCCATCGCGCTCGACCCGGCCGAGGCGGAGGCGATCTCCTCGCGCGGCATGACGGCGTGGTCGCGCGGCGACATGCCGGAAGCGATCCGCCTGATTCGCGCGGCGCTGGCCCTGAACCCGAGCGCGGCCGGCTCGCACCAGCTCCTTTCCCGCGCGCTCGGCGCGAACGGCGAGCTGGACGAGTCGCTCCGCCACGCGCGCCAGGCCTTCACGCTCGATCCGCTCTCGGCGCGCATCTCAGACAACTGCGCGATGACGATGCTTTTCGCGGGCCTCCATGCGGAGGCGCTCACGATGGCCGAGCGCTCGATCGCGCGCGTGCCGGACGACCCGCAAGTGCTGGCGTGGAAGGCATGGGCGCTCTCGGGCCTGGGCCGGCGCGAGGAGGCGGTGGAGGCCGCGCGCGACGTGGTGCGGCGCGGCGGGAGCTGGGTGTATTACGTGGCCTGCACGGTCCTGCACGAGGCGGGCCTCGGCGAAGAGGCCGAGATCGTGGCCGCGAAGGCGGGGACGGGGCCGGTGATGTCGCGCGTGTTCGCCGAGGCCGCGATGGGCCGGGCGGCGGGCGTGCTCGACCTGGTGCCGCGGCAATTGGGCGCGATGTTCTTCGAGGAGCTGCTGTATCCGGCGATGTGGGATTCGGTGCGCGGGACCGACGCGTGGACGCGGCTGATGGAAGACCTCGGCCTCACCGAGGCGCACGCCCGCGCGATGGCATGGCGGGAGAAGCACGGTTCACGTTTCCCCGCGGGCTGAGAGGACGGACGGGAGTCTTCGCCGAGTCCTGCGCATCCTTCGTTGGCTTGGGCGGAGTCGGCGCACGCTCCCGGCCATCCGGCGACGGGTGGAGTGGACTCTTCGAGCACTTGGCCAGACCCGGCGAAGGATGGCGCGCACCCTTCGCCGCACGAGGGCAAGTGACGCGAGACTGCGGCCAAGTGCCCGCTGAGTCGCGCGAAGTGAGCGGAGACTTCCGCGAAGTCATCCGAGAGTGGCGCCAAGTCAGCGATGACTTGGCCGAAGTGAGCGGAGAGTCACGCGAAGTCATCGATGACTTGGCCGAAGTCATCGATGACTTGGCCGAAGTGATCGGAGAGTCGCGCCAAGTGACCGGACACTTGCGCAAAGTCATCGGAGGGTCGCGCGGAGTGACCCAAGGGCTTCCCCCAAGTCTAGCCAGGGTGCAGCCAAGTCTTCGGTGAAGGTGGGACACCTTTTCGCAGGTGGGTCGCTGCTGAGGATGGCTTGCTTGGGAGGGTGGCGAGGCGAGGACGAATGTCCCATGGCCGGCGGCACGGCTTGCCGGAGGAAACGGGAGGACCTGAAGCCGCCGGGAGACCGCGCAGGCAGGCCTACGGGCGCGTCCGGCGCTCAAGCCATTTCCATCGCCCACGTCACCCGACTTCGCGCACCTGGGCCTTGGGCGACAGCGTCGAGGCACCGCGCTTCAAGCCGAGGAGCTGTCGTCCCAGCGGCGACTCCGGCGTGATGATGGTGATGGAGGTGCCTTCGACCGTCACTTCTTTGCCGCCGGCCGCCGGCCCGAGCAGGAACCATTGGGTTTCGCCCGCAAAATCGAGCTGCACGAGCGCTCCCAAGCCAACCGGGGAGTCGGCCGCGAATGAGCGAGCCCCCAGCGCCGCGTAGGCGGCGAGGGCTTGGGAAATGAGGTGGGCTTGCTTGGCCTGTCCGTCGGCCAGGTAGTTCTCCTCGGTGGCGCGCGTGTCGTATTTCCCCTCGGCCTTGGTCTCGGCATCGCTGCTGGCGGCCCGCGTGCGCCGGGAAAGGGCGCGGAAGTGCTCGCATTCCGCAAGCAGGGCTTCGCGCACGGACGCGAGGACGTTGGCTTTGTTCATGGGGCAAGGCGAACGGGGAACATCGGCGTAGTCTAGCCGAAGCCGGCCAACCGGAAGGCAAGCAAGGGACGCCGCCGAGCGGCGGGCCAACACGCGCATCGTCGGGTCATACCAAGTCGGCTTGCGCGCGCGCAGGTCTTCTAACGGCTCGGGGTCCGCGGGGCGGAGCAGAGGTCCCAGGTGATCGCACGTCGGCATTCTCCGCCGCCGATTTTTGGAAAATTTTGCTTCTTTGCTCGCTCGGGAATGCTATCACGGTCACATGTTCCCCTCTCTTCTTCTTCGATTGCTCGCGTTGTCGCTTGTGTTGCTGGGAAGCCTGCCGGCAACGGCCCCGGCGGCAGGCCTCGCCTTCCAATTCACGCTGGAAACCGAATACCGCACCAGCGCGGCCGTGTATGACAAGGACGGCAAGCTGGTGCGCACGCTCTGGCGCGGGGTGCGCTTCGAGCCGGGCGCCCACAACGCTGCCTGGGATGGGCTCGACGACGCGGGGAATCCCTGCGCGCAGGGCATGGCCTACACCGTGAAGGTGCTGGCTAACAACGTGCGGCACATCTGGGAGGGCGTCATCGGCAACACCAGCGCCAGCTTCACCGGGGAGGTTTACTCCAACCCCCATGCGGTCGTGGCCACCGACGCCTGCTACGCGCAGATCGGCGGGAACACCTACATGTATTTCACCAACGGCTCCGCGGAGGGCGGCGCGCAGGCCTACCGCTTCCTGACGACCGACCCCCAGCGCCCGCAGACCTTTGCGCCGTTGCACGGGCTGGGCTTCAACGGCAACTACGGCCTGCTGGCGGCCGACGAGGACTGGCTCTACGCCGCCAACCAGGGCGGCGGCATCGGCTCCACCTTCGTGCGGGCGTGGACGCTCGTCGGCGAGCAGGCGCAGCAGTTTTCGGCCGGGACCGCGGTCCGCTTCGGCCCGCACCGCACCTTGCCGCCACCGGATCTTGACCCGCAGGGATACTTCGTGCTGCTCAAGTGCGCCGACGTGGACGGGCCGACGCCGGGCAACCCCCAGGCCCCGGCGCCCAAGCCGATCACCGGCCTGGCCGTGCAGCGCGGCAACGATGGCGTGCTGGCCGTGGCGCGCAGCGACTACAACCGCGTCGATCTCCTGAACAAGCGGACCGGCGCCCTGCTCACGAGCTTCGCGGTGACCGCCCCCACCCGCCTGGCCTTCAACTCCCAGGACCAGCTCTGGGTCATCGGGAAGGACGCGAGCAGTGCCTACCGGATCTTTCGCTACCAGATCGGGCGCGCCTCGGGCCTGGGCTCAAGCAGCACGATCCCGCTCGTCTCCACGATCAGCACCGTGGCCTTCCCGCTCGCGCTGAGCGTGTCGCCGGCGGACAACTCGCTGCTGGTGACCGCGGGCGAGCGCTACGCGGCGAACGGGACGCTGACGAGCGCGCCCGCCCAGCAAGTGCTGCGCTTCGACGCCGCGGGCGCCCCGCTCTCGCCGGCGGCCTACGGCCAAGCGGGCGGCTACCGCGCCAACGGGCCGGACGTGGCCGCCATCCCGGAAACGTCCGCGCTGCCCACCAGGTTTCAGTTCCACATGCCTTTCCAGCCCAATGACCGCTGGACGGCGACCCCTCCCAGCTTGCTGGCCGCGCTGCCGGACGGCTCGTTCTGGGTGTCCGACGGCGCCCCGCAGTATGGCGGCACCTCGCGCCTGCTCCACGTCTCGTCCGCGCTGGCGGCCACCGAGCAAATCTCCTTCATGGTCAACAGCGCCGCCATCGCCGTGGACAAGAACAATCCCACGCGCGCGTTCTGGGACTACCTGGAGTTCGAGGTGGACTACACCAAGTCCCTCAAGCCGGGCGACCCGATGGCGAGCGGCGGCAACCAGTCTTGGAAGCTCAAGAAGAACTGGGGCGCGGGGCTGCGTCCCGAGCTTTATTACCAGAGCATGGACCCGCGGCCGGGCTACCTTGAATCCGTCATCATCGGCTTCGCGTCCGTGGTGACGCTGGGCAACGGCACGGGCCAGCGCACCTACGCGCTGGCCGCGCTGGCCAGCGAGGTGCAGGACTACGGCTACTACCGGCGCAATGCCCTGCTGGAGCTGCCGGCCACGGGGCCGGCGCGCGACACGGGCATCGTCATCTCGGACAAGGAAGTGCAGATCGGCGAGCCTCAGTCGCGCGCCTACAAGCTCCAGGCCGACGGCAGCCTGCGCTACGGGCTGCAGCCCGGATACAACGGGAACTCGGGCGCGCAGGAGTTTCGCTACCTGCCCTTCCAGGGCTTGGTTTCGTCGGGCGGCAACCTCAACCCGAGCTGGGGCGTGACCTTTAACTTCCTCAACGGGCGCGCCAGCAGCGAGAGCGGCTCGATGCTGCTGGGAACCACGCCGATCACCACGGCGGTGCCGATCTGGCCGGGCAACGTCTCGCTGCCGCTGCTGCCCTCGGGCCGCGTGGTGGTGTTCGGCGGCGGCGCCACCATCCCGGGCTTCCACCTGGGCATCGTCTATCAGCCCGAGGATGGCGCGACCGGCTTCCGCAGCCTTTCCTCGCCGCGCGTGCCCGCGAAGGGCTACGGCGCGCCCCCGGGCGATGGGTCCTTCGAAGTCGGCTACAACAACGGTGCCACCGAGGTCCAGACCGCGGGAAACCACATCGTTTACGGCTTCCGGGCCGAGTTTTACAACGGCGTCTCCAACCTGGCCCAGCAGTGGATGCACTTCTACGACGAGGGCCTCTTCGTCGGCCAGTTCGGCACCCAGGCCAACGCCGTCTATAACGGCGAAGGGGACCTGGCCAGCGCCCTCGCCGGCGCCGCCGCCTCGTTCATCGGCGTCACGACGACGGTGAACCAGGAGCATTACCTTTACACCAACGACGACGGCAACCACGCCGGCCTCAACCGCTGGCGCCTGGCCGGCGCCGAGGCGATGAAGCTCTACGAGGGCGACGGGAGCCCCGGGGGGGACCCTATCGCCCTGGCCGGGCACGGCCTCGCGGGCGCGGGCACCCTCCAGGCCCCCTTGGACTTGCGGGGTGGCTCCAAGCTTGGCGGGACCATCGAGCTTACCTGGGCGCCCGTGCCCGGCGCTTCCTCCTACGAGGTGCGATATGGCGTCACGCCCGACGTTCTCGATCAGTCGCTTTCGGTCTCGGCGTCTTCCAACCCAAAAGCGACCATCTCGGGCCTGAAGCTGGGCGCGCTCCGCTACTTTGCGGTGCGCGCGATTGGGTCGGCGAACTCCCCCTGGTCGCACATCGTCGGGCTCGTGCCGCTTCCCGTCAACCGCATCGGCAACGCAGGCACGTATGCCGGCGGGCAGGTGCGCTACACCGAAGGCATGTCTCCGCTGCCCATGGTGCTGAGTGACCCGGTCACCGGCGCGCGCCAGTATCCCATGCAGTTGCACGAGCAGTTCGAGCACGTGGGCACGCTGCTGCGCACCAGCGTGGGCTCGCGGGGCTGGGTGCTGTTCAACCCCAGCCAGTCCCCCAACAACGGCGCCCCCGACTTGGTGGAACTGCGTCCGCCGGGGCTGCCGTCGGTCCTGACGACCGGGAGTTTTTCGGTGACGTCCGCCTCCAGCCTCATCGGCGCGGGGTGGCAGCGCTTCAACGGCCCGGCAATCGGCTACGGCGCCCCGTATGGTTTCGAGGTGCAAGGCTACGGCCGGCTGGAGCATTGCTCGCTGATCTACCCGCAGCTTGGCGTCCCGAGTCCAGCGGTGACCATCGGCGTGCCAGACTCGAGGTGGCGCCTGCTCACCGTGGTGGTGCCCACGGGCACGCTGCAGGAGCGCAACACCACCGTCACGCTGAAGTCACTGGACAATCCCGGAGCCCCGGCGGCCTCGCTCAGCCTCAACGCGCCGGCCCCCACCTACAACGCGATCGTGCAGTTCTACTTCGCCGGAAATGTGGACCTCACCCTGACGCGCGAGAATCCGCTGTCGGGCGGAAGCGGCTTCAACTTCGACGCCAACCTGGGTGCGGTGTTCATCGACGATTTGCCCACGGCGACTGGTCCGCAGCAGTTCTGATGATTCGGCGGCGGCCTTTAGGCGCCCGCCAAAAGTCCGCGTTGGGCTCCGCTGGCGGAGCCCAACGCCGACGGCGTTGGGTCGCTTCGGCTGGGCGCAGGAGCAGGCTTTTGTCGGAGCCCATTGGAATAGGGGCAGGCGAGCAATCATGAGACTTTTCGTTGCCGTGATCGCCTCGGGTTTCCCACCGTGGGCAAGGCGTTTGCTCAGCTGCGGGATTTGTTCTCATGCATTCCGGCATGACTCTTCGCCGGCCCCTTTCCGCTGCGCTCCCCGGCGACCGTCGTTCCTACATCAACCTCGGGTGCCAGGAGAAAGCGAACCACAAAAAGAAGACCACGAAGCCCAGTCCGATGGCGAGTTGTCCCAGGCAAAGAAACCACATGAGCTGGTAAAGCCGAGGCGTGCGCCTGATCCAGTAGATGAGCATGCTCGTGACCGCGATCGGTTCGAAGAGGGCGAGCGCGAGGTTAACCACGTTCGGATCGTCGAGGCGGTAAGAGCTGGTGAGCCAGCCACCGGAAGAAAGGTGGTAATAGATTGCCCCCGCGGCGAGGCAATGAACCAGCGAGAGGACGGCGGCCTTGAAGCTTTGTCTGGGCATGGGCGGCGGAGAGCAGGGGGTTGCCGAGCGAATCCCTCGGGCCTGTGCGCCAGGCAACCGGCGCCAGCGAGTTCGACCGTCTGGTGAGGAAATCTCGGGGCCGACCCCGCAGGACCAACGGGGCGCCCGGGGCTTTGCGCGACCCTACCAAACAAGGTCTTGCAAGGCTTTGACCCGCTCAAAAGTCAGCTTGGCCTTTTCCGGTTCCGTGGCCAACGCATCGCGCCGCTTCAGCCAGGCGATCTGCTCGGCCTTCACGGCGGCGAAACGGGCCGGCGGGAGGCTCCGGCGCACGATCCGGTATGCTCCGTTGAGCATCGCGTCCAGTTTCTCGGCGCGTGCTTCCTCGCTGCGGAACACTTGGCCGTCGAAGTCGTCGGGCGGGTCCTCTCCTTCCGGCAGGACGATGAACTCCTTGCCGTCCAAGTCGGCGTAGGCGCTTTCCATCGCCTCGTCATCCTCGGCCTCGATCTTGCGCGCGCGGGAGGCGAACCACCGTTTGGTCTTCAGGTCAAAGGTGCCGGCGAACGCCGCGTAGAACGTTTTTACCTCCGTGAACTGCTTGGGGTTGTTGGAGGCGCGGGCACGCACGCGCAACGAGCGGCCGGGTCCGAGCCGGAAGCTCACGTTGGCGTTGCCGCTGCGCTCCGCGCCGCGGGACTGCCGGGTGATGGCGGCATCGAGGGTGCCCTGGATGTGCCGGCCCACGTCGGTCTGCGTAAACCGGCTCCCCGTGACCTCCAGAACGCAGACGGAGCCAAAGCCGTAGCGCTCCCCGTATTCGACGACGCACCACCGCGAGTCCGGGGACCAGAACGCCTGGAGGCTGCGGCGGCTTTCGCGCTGGATGTAGTTGCCTTTGGCGATCTTGCCGATGAGCCGCTTCTCCTTGAGGTCGGCGAGGTAATTGACCGGATCGACCGTGTCCCGGTCCACGGGGATCACGAGGCCATGCCGACCGTCGGGCGAGACGGTGTCCTCGCTCACCGCGTAGCCCTCGGGCCACTCTCCCGCCGCGGCATGGCCGGGTGCGAGTCCCAGCCCGACCAGCAGGAGAGCGAGCCGCAGCCAGCTCGGGACGCAGCATCGCGTGAGCGCATTCATCATGGGTCGAGAGAGACTGGGGACGGTCGAAAAGCGTCGGCTCAATGCATCGACGCGTCAGGCGGCGAGTTGCGCACGCCGCGGCCAAGGAAGCTCGCGAGGCCACGCAACGGGGCGAAGGCGCTCCAGCGGGGAGCGCGCCGCGCGACCGTCAAGCGGCGCAGGGAGTGATTGAGCGACAGGCTATCGCTGAGGAAACGAACGGCGGAGCGAGCGGGTGAAGGAATGGAGTTCAAGGGAGTCGAGTGATTCATGTTCCCCTTGCGTTAGAAGGAGAAGGAGACGCGGATTTCACGGCGCGTTTGTCATAAGGCGCGGGGTCGCGTTTCGCCTCGCACAGACGCCGGCTTGAGGCGCATGAGCGCGAGGGGTTCTTCCTCGCGGGGCGCGGTCGCAGAACGCGGTTCGTCGGCTAAGTGCAATCAGTCGCCTTGTCGAGTTTGCCGCCCTGCGCTTCGGTGCCCTGCTCCCGGCTCCTCCCCGAAATTTCTCGCATGTCCGAACGCGAAGTCGCCGAAAACACTTCCCCCGACGGCCAAATCTTCGCCACCACGCGCTGGAGCAAGGTGCTCTCGGCGAAGAGCGACGACGAGGACCGGCAGGAAGCGCTGCAATTCCTCTGCCGCGCCTACTGGCTGCCGGTCTATGGCTACATCCGGCGGCGCGGCCGGTCCCCGCACGACGCCGAGGACCTCACGCAGGGGTTCTTCGCCCACCTGCTGGAAGGAAAATTCTTCGACCGCGCCGACCCCGGCCGCGGGCGCTTCCGCGGCTACCTCGTCACCTCGCTCCGGCACTACGTGGCGCGCGAGTTCGAGCGCGGCTCCGCCCTCAAGCGCGGCGGCGGCGTGCAATTCGTGGAGTGGTCGGAGGCCGACGCCGAGCGGCTCTACGCGGAAACGGACCGCCCGCAGCTCGACGAGGGCGCGGCCTACGACTCCGCCTGGGCGCTCACGCTCCTCGACCGTGCCCTCGCGCGCCTCGCCGAGGAGCAGCGGGAAAACGGGCGCGAGGCTGCCTTCGCGGCGCTGAAGCCCTTCCTCTTCAAGGCCCCGACGCGCGGTGAATACGAGGCCGTGGCGACCGCGCTCGGCAGCACGCGGTCCAACGTGGCGCTCCAGGTCCATCGGCTCAACCACCGCTTCTCGGCGCTCGTCCGCCTGGAAGTCGCGGCCACGGTGGAAGACCCAGCCGACGTGAAGGACGAGATGCAGCACCTGTTCGACTCGCTCCGGCGCTGAAATCTCCGCGGGGATTCTCCGCCACCGCTCCCCGTGCCATCCGCCTTCGACGCCGATTTTCTCCGCCACCTCGGCGCGAACGCCCTGCGTTTTGATGCGCCGGCGGACGATCCGGCCGCGGCGCCCTCGGCTGACCGCGTCGGCGCCTACGAGCTCCTCGAGGAAATCGGCCGCGGCGGAATGGGGGTCGTCTATACCGCGCGGCAGCCCGGCCTGGAGCGCACGGTGGCGCTCAAGGTGATGACCGGCGGCCGCTTCGCCACGGCCGAGGCGGAGTCGCGCTTCGAGCGCGAAGCGCAGACGGCGGCGCGCCTGCGCCACCCGCACATCGTGGCGGTCTTCGAGAGCGGGCGCGCCGAAGGGCGGGCGTATTTCTCGATGGAGCACTTCCCGGACGGCGACCTCGCGCGCCGCCTGCGCGAGCGAGCCTTCGCGCCGCGGGAGGCCGCCGTGCTCATGGAGAAGATCGCGGCCGCCGTCGCCTTCGCGCACCGCGAGGGCGTGCTGCACCGCGACCTCAAGCCCTCGAATGTCCTGCTCGATGGCGATGATCCGCGCATCGCGGACTTCGGCCTCGCGTCGCTGCTGCACGAGGCCGGCGACCTCACGGCGCGCTCCGCCGTGCTCGGCACGCCCGGATACCTCGCGCCGGAGGGCTTCACGACCGGCTCCGCGGCGCTGGGCGCGGCGGGCGACCTCTACGCGCTGGGCGCGATGTTTTACGAGCTCCTTACCGGCCGCGCGCCCTTCGCCGGCGCGAACCCCGCCGAGCTTCCGGGGCTGGTGACCACGCGCGAGCCCGTTTCGCCGCGCCTGCTGAATCCGCTCGTCCCGCGCGACTTCGAAACGATCTGCCTGAAATGCCTCGAAAAGAATCCGGCGCGCCGCTACGCCTCGGCGGATGCGCTGGCGGAAGACCTGCGCCGGGCGCTGGCCGACGAGCCGATCCTCGCGCGTCCGCCCTCCCCGCTCGGGCGTTTCCTGCGCTGGTGCCGCCGACGGCCGGCGCTGGCCGCGGCGTGGCTGCTCCTCGCGGTGCTGGCGGCCGTCTCAGCGGCGAGCGCGGTGGTCGTGGCGCGGTCAAACGCGCGCGCCACCTCCCAGCTTCGCGCCGCCCTGCTGGCGCAGGCGCGGGCGGCCCAGCTCACCGGCCGGAGCGGCCAGCGCGTCGAATCCCTCGCCGCGCTGCGCACCGCGGCCGCGATCCAGCCGGGCCTCGACCTGCGCGACGCGGCCCTGACCGCCCTCGCGCTGCCGGACGCGCGGGTTGCCGCGCGATGGCGGCCGCGCTTCGCCATCACTTCGCCACTCGCGTTCGATCCCAGCACCGAGCGCTACGTGGTGGAGTCCGCGGAAGGTCTGCTGACTTATCGGCGCCGCCGCGACGATGCGGAGCTGCGGAAACTCACGCCGCCGCCGGGCCGGCCGCGTCCGGTCTATATCGCGCCGTTCGCTCCGGACGGTGGGCATTTCGCGGTGCGCTTCGCCGATGGCTCCGCGGCGGTCTATGAGACGGCGCAAAGCGAGCCGCGCTTCGTGATCACAGGCCGGCCGGTGCGGCAGACGCTGGTCTTCTTTGCGCTCGATTTTTGCCTGACGCCGGACGGGAACGAACTGGTGCTTCCGCTGCCCGAGGGCGGCGTCTCCTTCCACGATGCGCGCACGGGCGCGGAAACGGGGCGCATCGCCGCGGCCGTCGTGCCCGCGGTCATCGCCGTGGCGCCGGACGGGGCGCGCGTCGCGCTCGCCGGCCTGCGCTCGGAGCAGGTGGAAATCTACGAGCGGGCGCGCGGGACCTGCGTCGCTCGCCTTGTGCACCCCGCCCCGGTGGCGAACTGCGCGTGGCGGCCGGACGGCCGCGAGCTGGCGACGGGCTGCTCCGATCACCACGTCCACCTGTGGGACGCGCAGAGCGGGCGGGAGCGAATCGTCCTGCGCGGGCACCGCCAGGTTCCCACCGGCCTCGCCTGGCGCGCCGACGGCCGCTTCCTCGCTTCCTCGGCGCGCGATCTGTCGCTGCGCGTTTGGGATGTCATCGAAGGCTCCAGCGCGCTGACCGTGCCCGCGTCGGCCGGAGGCGCGGCGCTCGGCTTCTCGCCGGACGGGCGCATGCTCACGTTCAGCAGCCAGGATTGGGAGGTCTCGGTGCTGGAGCTTTCCTTCGGCGACGTGCGCGCGGAGGTTTGGCGGGGGACGCCGGGCGATTTCGCGGACGAGGTGTTTTGCCTCGATGCCAGCGCGGACGGCCGCCTCCTCGTGCTGGCGTCGCGCTCGGGAGTGCGGCTTTTCGACGCGCGGGGCGGCGCCGAGCTGGCCAACCTCCGCGCCGCGCCCGGCGCGCTGGAGCGCGAGTTTGCGAGCACCACCGAGCCGATCCTCGGCGCCGGGGCGCGGGCGGACGACGCCGCGGCGCAGTTCAATCCGCGCGCGGACACGCTCGTCTATTCCTTGGGCGGCTCCGGCACTTGGCGGCGTGCCCTGCGCTGGCGGGATGCGACGACGCTCGAGCTCGGACCCGCCGCGGCCGTGGATCCGCGGCGCGGGCTGATGGTCACGCAGGTGTCGGGCGACCCGGAGCAAGTCCTCCTGCTTGGGGCTCGCGCTCCGCTGGCCTCGGTGCGCGCCCTTTCCGGCGCCGGGGACGCCACGGATTTTCCCCTCTCCGGCATCCCCTCGGGCGGCGTGATCAGCCCGGCCGGGGACGCGGTGATCACGGCGGATTTTCCGGGACGCGTGGCGAAAGCCTCGGACGTGCGAATCTGGGATATCCGCCGCGGCGCCCCGGTCCGCGCGCTGGGGCTGGGCGCGGGCGGTTTCGCGAGCTTCAGCCCCGATGGCGGGACCCTCTTCGCGAACGGCGGCTCGGAGGCGCGGCTCTACGACTGGCCCGCGCTTACCGTGGTGCCGAGCCCGCCGCTCGCGCTCGGCTCCGCGCGCTTTGCGCCGGACGGAAAGCTCCTCGCCATCGCCGCCGAGGGCCGCATCGCCCTCGTGCGCCTGCCGGGAGCGCAGATGCTCGGCAACCTTCCGGGGGCCGCCAAGGCCAGCTTGCGCTTCGACCCGACCGGCGGACGCCTCTTCGTCTATGAGGACTTCCAGCTTCACGTCTGGGACCTGCGCACGCTCCGTCGTGAGCTGGCGGCGGTCGGACTTGATTGGGAGGGGCCGCCGCTCCCGCCGGAAGCGGAACGGCGCGGCTCTCCGCCGGTGCAAGTCGTTTTCGATGAATCGGTCAGTCCGTGAAGCTCACGCCTCAGGTTAGACCATTTTCGATCCAGGTTGTCGCCCTTGGTCAGGGCCGCTTGGGCGAGGGCACCGGCGTTTTTGCGTGGGGGGGGGGGGGGCGCCAGGGGCGCCCGCGGGGGGGGGGTGGGGGGCGGGGGGGG
>CALMOL010000060.1:2908-6313 GCA_937871685.1 uncultured Verrucomicrobiota bacterium | reverse complement strand
CCGGGGGGGCGTCCGGCTGGGGGCTCCCTCCAGGCCCCCCCCCCCCCCGCACCAAAAACCGCGTCCGACCCTCCGAAAACCGTCGCCAGCGAGCGCGACAAGCAGGTCAAGCGCCGTAATCGACCTGAGAAGACGAGGCGCCCTGCGGAACTGCGCGGACAGAGCCGCCTCTACATCGAAGCTTCGTGATCTCGACGTGGTAGAACCGTTGCGGTCCGGGCGCGGATGGATCGAGCACGGTGCGCTCGGATCCATTGTCGGTGAAGGTCGCGTTCGGCAGCGGCGTCCACGTCGGCGCGAGGAGTTCGTCCTTGAACAGGACGACGTAGGTCCGGCCGGCGCCGACGGGCGAGAAGACGATCAGGCGCTGCGTCGGCTGGGTCGCCACCGCCTCGGCGCGGACCACGAAGCGCGCATTCGCGTCGAGCGGATTGAGACCGGCGATGAACTTGAAGAGGTTCGTCTGCCCGGTGCCGTCAAAGTCCACGCCCGGCCCGGCGTTCGCGTTGGGCGGCAGGCCGAAATAAAGGACCTGCCAGTCGTCGTCAATCCCATCGCCGGCGTAGGCGCCGAAGTTGTCGTGGTTCACCTCGCGCACGGTGAGCGTGAGCGTGGCGGAAGCGCCGGCAAAGCTGCCCCGCGCGGTGGCGCCGGTGTCCTGATAGACGACGCCGGCGGTGGCCCGACCGGCCGCGTTGATGCCGACGAGCGGACCGCTCGCGACGCTCCACGCCACGCCCGCGGCCGGAACGGCGAGGGACGTGGCGTCGTCGAGCGTTTGCCAGGCGCCGAGCTGCACGGCCGCGCCCTCGTTCACGCCGGGTGCGGCACTCGTGAGCGCCAGGCCGGTCACGTCGTAGATCTGGCCGAGGTAGCTGGCTTTCAGCGCGGCCGCCGGGGCGGCTCCGGCGGCGATCTGGGTCGATCCGACCGCTCCGGCCGCGATTTTGGCCGCGGTGATGGCGCCGTCCGGCACGGTGCCGGCGATGACCGCGTAGCCCACCGGGGCCACGCGCTGGTCGGGCGTCAGCATTTGCGAGCCGTTCGCGCCGTCGTCGAACCACACGCGCAGCCGCACGTCCGCGTTGTTGAACACGGCCGCCGGGATCGGCGTCATGTTCGCGAGCGCCGCGTCGCCGAGGAGCACGGAGTAAAGTCCCTTGCTGACCGGCAGCGCCACCGCCGCGGAGGGCACACCGCCCGCCACGCTGCTCCCATCGTTGCTCCAGTAAGTCGTCGTTCCGGCCCCGTTGACGAGCGCGAAGCGAAACTGGCCGGTGCCGTTGAAGTTCACCGCGCCGACCGCGACGCGGCCCTGGTAATTCAGCAGCGGCGGCACCTGCGCGAGCAGGGGCGACGCGGCGAGCAGCGCGAGCAGGGCGAGACTCCGGAAGCCGCGCCGAAACCCCGGCGGAACGTCGGCCCGCTCGAAAGCGGGCGAGCCTTGATTTGAGTCACCGGAGGAAAGGAAACGCGAGGATCGAAGGGAGCAGGGCAGCATAGGGAAGCGGAATGGCGCCGGGCGATACCGGCCTCCCACCCGGCGATTTCACAAAATGTTGGCCCGCCGGAAGACTTTTCGGAGGAGCCCCGATAAGCCCCTTTCACCATTGAGCGGCCCTGCTCCCAGCCCTGGACCGAGCCCACGCGCCGTCCAAGCCGCGATCGAGCGTTTTCGACTCGAGCGGTCACATCCGCAGGCGGAGACTTGCGCAAGGCCGGCGACGTTTTGGAGTGCGCGAGCTTGCTCCCGCTGTCCTGACGCTTCGCTCCGCTCGCCGCCGTCGGGACGGAAAGCGCCGCCGCGACTCGCCGCGTTGCCGGCAGGAAAGCGGTGGCAAGCCACCGCACTCCAAAGCCTTCGGCCAACCATCCGCAAGGGCGATAGTCTGGATCGAAAAAGCTCCCCTCCGAAATAGTCGGAAATCTCTTCCTGCCCACCCGCGTATTGCGCGGCATGAAACCGTTCTTCGCTTGGTATGGCAGCCTTCTTCTCGGCGTCCTCGGCCTCCTGGGCACCGGGCTCTCAGTCGGCTGCATGGGCCGGATCAACGTGGTGGGAAAGGATCTCCCCGACCGCGAATACCGCGCGTCTTACGATCTCCTGATCGACCGCGAAAAACGAGGCCTGGTCCCCGAAGGGCGCGACGAAAACAAGCGCATCTACACCTGGGATAAATTCTGGTGCACCATCGGCCCCGCGATCCCAACGCCCCAAAGTCGCCGGCTCAAGCGCTACATCATCGAAAGGCGCCGCGCCCTGGGCCTGCCAGAGTTGAGTTATGGGAGGGATTGAGGCTCGATCCGCCCCAGCCCCCGCCTCCTCCAGCTACCTTGGTCCAAGCCACTGACGTCGCGGAGAGCGCTGGCTTTACCTGCCTCTCCCGGCGACGCGCGGTTTCTGCGGCGCCTCGGGCGGTCCCAGGGAGGGCAGCACGTCTCGCCCGTCCCGCCTGCGGGACCCGGCGTCCTCGCCGTCCGTCGCCTCGGCCGGGTTCTATACGGTGCGCCTGAGAGCATCCGGCGGAAGGCATTCGAGCGGGATATCCCGCTCCGGCGGACGAGACGCGCCGCCCTCCGCGGGACCGGCCTAGACCTTGCAGAACCCGACCGCCCCGGACGAGAGGTGGGTAACGACAAGCCCTCGAATCGCCGGTTCGAGTTTAGCCTCGCGCTCACTCAACCCATTCCATCTCGAAACGGTCCTTCTGCTCCGGCGACATCCCCTCCCACGTCTCCGGGTGGCAGAAAAAGAGGCGGCTCTCAAGGGGATCGGGGCCGATCACCACCTCGGCCTCCCTGAGGTAGGGCACCTCTCGGAACGTGACGCCCTCGGAAAGCAGCAGGATCAGTTTCTCCCACGCCTTCCGGTCCTTCTTGGTCCGGCAAAACTGCAGCGCGGTCCGGCACGCGGAGAGCTCGGCGTCGCGCTCTTTCCAAAGCTTGCCCGTCTCCGGGTCGAGCGGGAACTGCCGGGTCTTGGGCAGGTCGGGATCGAGGATCATCACCGGCTTCTTGGGCATGCTCAATACACGCCACGGTCCGCGCGCCCCTCAAGTCGAAAGGAAAGGGGGCAGGAGAAAGCTCCCAGCGCCTTCTCTTTGCGGGAGCCTTCGTCCAAGCTCTGCCGGTGGCGTTTGAGCATAGCGGTTCCGTAGCCGCGACCGCGCCTCAGGCAAGAACTCACGACGCTTCTCGCTGCCGCCGTGGTCTTCGCTTCCCGGTTATAGGCGAAGTGCTTGCTCAGCCGCCGGGCTCACCCCCACGCGTCCAGGCATGATTCTTCGCCGGACCCCTTTTGCAGACCCCGGCAGAAAGGCTCCTCCCCAAACAAGAAACGTCCACGTGCCTCCCTCGCCAGCAGAAGGGGGGGGGGCGCGGTGGGGTCGCCCCGGGGTTTTAACC
>CALMOL010000060.1:443-2891 GCA_937871685.1 uncultured Verrucomicrobiota bacterium | reverse complement strand
GCGGGCGCGGGTAATGTTTCCCGCCCCCCGGCGCGCGCGCTGGTCTTGCGCCCCCGCGCCTCCGCCCGCCGGGGCGGCCGGGGCCGTCGGGAACGACGCGATGCTCGCGCCCTCGGCGGTCGGCTGGGAGGGCGGCGTGCCCGGCGTCGAGTCCGCCTTCTTGGCCGGGCGGCGGCCGAAGCGGCGGCTCAGGCGGTCCACGGTCGCATCGAGGCCCTCGGCGCGCCCAAGACGCTTGAGCGTGTGGTAGACGTCGAGCGCCGCACCCACGGCGCCGTCGCCGGCCACGCGCGCGGTGTCGCTGAGGCGCTGCGCGAGGTTCGCGCAGCGCACGGCGCGCTGGATGAGCGCCACCGTCGCGGTGCGGCGCTTCTGGATCTCCGCCGCCGAGCGCTCGGCGGGCACGAGGGTGGCGTTGAGCTCGGCGGCCATGATCAACTCCGGCACGAAGGCCTCGTTGGCGGGGCCGAAGTGCCGCAGGTGGACGCGATCCTGCGGCGAGAGGCCGATGGCGAAGGTGGCGGCGTGCTCCAGCCCGGTCAGGGCCGTGTCGAGGGCGGTCAGCACCTCGGGAGTGATCTCCTCATGGAGGGTGGTGTTGAGGTTCTGGTTCATGGGACTGGGTTCTAACGGTTCTGCGAAGGCGCTTCCCGGCCGATTTGCCGGGGGCGGCCGCCGTTTCTGGGCGACGCGAGAACCATCCGCCAGGGGGGCGGACATTATCCGTCCGCCCCCCAGACATTTATTTTCATTTCGCGCTTTTTTTCCTCCCCAGAAGCGCCCTTCAGGTTGGAATAGGAGTTTCCCTGCCCCTCCCCACAAAAGCGTTCCTCCCAGCCTCTCTTTCCACCCCTTCCGCGCCCGCCTTCCCGCGGGCCGCTCGATGGTGGGCCACTCGGGCTTGTGCGATCCATGAGGAACTGAAGGCCGGGCGCTGCTGGACTACACGCAAGCTGGCCCAGGCCCTCTGCGTCACCGAACGCACGGTCCGGCGCGATCTACAGATACAGAAACTGGTCCAGCGCCTCCGGCAGGCCGCCGCGCGTTACGCAAGCGCTCCCGAGGCGAAGCCGAGCGCGCCCGAGGCGCCGAGTTCAGACGCCGGGGCGGAGGGCGTTCCCCCCAGAAGCGGACGATCTTCCCGCCAAGGTGACGCCGCCGCCCAGAAGCAGGACTGGCCCCTTCGGCCGCCCCATGCCGGGGCTTCCCCGGTCGAAGCGCAAACCTTTGGGGGGCAACGCCGCCCTTCGCCGATGCAATCGCAAACCTCCGCGACGCAACCGCAAACCAAAAAGGTTTGCGCTTGCCCTTCCAAAACGGAACCGCAAACCTTTTCGGCGGAAACGCAAACCTTTTGGGAGGCTCGCAAGCCTTTTTGGCTTGCGGTTCCATCGCGGAGGTTTGCGGTTCCGTTTCCTGAGTTTGCGATTCCATCGGCGAGGCTTGCCGTTTCACTTTTGAAGTGGTCGGGGATGACGCGCGGCTGCCGCTTGCCCTCGTCGCCCACTTCGATCTCGGGATACTGCGTGGTGGGCAGCGCACCCGTTTCCGCGAACCCACGCCATAGTAAATCGGTAGGCCAATGGCGGATCGCCGTGGTCGCGCCAGGCATGCGGACGCGCGGGCGGATTTGCGGGACACGCGCTCGGTGCTCGCCGTTCCTGCGCCCGCGCTTGCGCCGTCGCGAGCGATTAAAAAGTTTCAACGGAATCGACGCATCCAGGCCCGGCGGCGGTCGCTCTGACGACATACTTGTTCTGCGTTCCTCAGAAGCCGAACCTCATGGGAAAATGGGTCCAGTGGGCAGAAAGGGGACAGCGCTCTGTCCGGGGGCATCGTTCACGCAAAGGCTTCCGGCCGCGGAGATGTGCTGACGTTTGCCGATCCCTCTTGTCGCCGCCGCATGCCTTGGAGATCATCTTCCTCCCCGCTCCCATGAAACATCTTCCCACCATCGCCGGCGTGCTCCTCGGCCTGCTCTTCCTCGCGAGCTCCGTCCCCATGCTATTCAATCTCATCCCGCCGGACAAGATGCCGCCGCCGCCCACGGAGGAAGCCAAGATGTTCTTTGGCGCCTTCGGACCGACCGGCTACCTGAAGTTCATCAAGGTTCTTGAACTCATCGGCGCCGTGCTCGTCATGATCCCGCGGTTGCGGAACTTCGGCTTGCTGATCCTCGGCCCCATCATCGTGAACATCCTCGCCTATCACGTTTTCCTCACCAGGGGCGAGGGGTTCGCCAATCCGATGATCATCGCGATCGTCGTCCTCCCCCTCTACCTGCTGTGGGCCGAGCGGGGGAAGTGGGCCGCGCTCAAGGGCTAGGGCGTTTTCGATTCAGGTGGCCGCATCCGCTCGAAGCCGCTTGCGAGAGGTTGGCCGCAGGCTTTGGAGCGCGGCGCGCGCTAGGCCCGAGTGGCCGCGAGGCGCCCCCCCCCCGCGCCCCCC
>CALMOL010000060.1:0-433 GCA_937871685.1 uncultured Verrucomicrobiota bacterium | reverse complement strand
CGAGTGCGGAAAAATTAAGTCGGCCAACGACTCGGCGCGTCGGAGTGCAACGCTGGCCGGTAGCCGGGGGCTTCAGCCCTTCGCAGCGGGCGCGAACCACCCGCAAGAACGATGGGGCGGAATTTTTGCGGCGGCGGCGCAGAGCCGCGCCGCCGCCCCCAGGTTCCCTACCGTCCCCGCGCCACGCCGAAGCCGGCCAGCAGCGTGGCGGCCAGCAGGGAGAACCCGCCGATCTTCAAGCCGGCCACTCCGAAGGGCGCCAGCGGTCCCGTCGGCCACAGCAATGCCAAGGACATCACCAGCGCGCCGCCGATCACCAGCGCGCCGAGGCTTCCGTAAACCCAGCGCGCCAGGCCCGGCGGTGCCGGCAGGGCGAGCGCCAGCGCGATGCCGCACGCCAGCAGGCCGCCGCCGAGGAGCACCGGCTCAAGGC
>CALMOL010000059.1 GCA_937871685.1 uncultured Verrucomicrobiota bacterium | reverse complement strand
CGCCACGCGCCGGCCCCCATGGCCGAGCCGTTCCCCCTGCCGGAGCCCCGTCCACCGCTGCGTTGGGATTCAGCCGGCGCGTGGCGCGTGGGCAACACGCGCATCGTGCTGGATGTGGTCGCGGACATGCTGGAAGACGGCAAGACCACCGAAGAAATTGCCGAGGGTTACTCGTCGTTGAGCCTTGCCGAGTGGCATCAAGTAGTTGGCTATTACCTGCAACATCGGGAGAAATTTGCCCCGTTGCTCGCGGAGCGCCGCCGGCAAGCGGACGCGTTGCGCGCGGCGACCGAGCCGGCGGACCGGGCTTTCTGGGAAATGCTGCGAGCGCGCGCCGCGCGCCGCCGAGCGACGACGGAAAGCCAAGCCGAGCAGAAGGCCGGTTCCGGGACGGCCAGTTGACTTTTCCTGCGTGCAATGAAAGGCACCGCATGCCATGCGGATGCCCATCTTGATCGACGAAGACGTCCACGGGCCGCTTGCCAAAGCGCTGCGCCGCGTTGTTCCGCCTCTCGATGTGATGACTGTGCAGGAAGCCGGGCTTCGGGAGGCTCTGGATGCAGTTGTCTTGGAAAAGGCCGCCGCCATGGGGCGAATCGTTGTCTCGCAGGACATCGCCACGATGCCTTCCGCCGCGGCGGTGCGCATGGAGGCCGGCGCCGGAATGCCGGGCCTGATCTTGCTTCCGAGAAGGTTCAGGATTCAGGAAGCGCTGCGAAGATTCGCCGAGGTGGCCGACGATTATTCCCGCGATGATTGGGAGCATCGCGTGGTGCACCTTCGTGACTCGTGAGCTTGGCTTGCACTGCCGCCCTCCCTTCCTACGCTCCACACCCTTTTGCTCGCCTCCCATGGCCACCGACCCCAACACGATCTCGACCGATTCCCTCCGCGCCCGCGTGGGCCAGTTGCGGAGGTTCCTTTGACTTGCCCAAGCTGCAGGCCCGCGTGGGCGAGCTGGACGCCGCCATGGGCGCGCCGGGGTTTTGGGACCGCGTGGACGCGGCGCAGAAGACCGTCGAGGAATCCGCGTCGCTGAAAAAGAAGATCGAGCCCTTCCTCGCGCTGGAGCGGCAGGTGTCCGACCTGGAGACGCTCAAAGAACTCGCCGACGAGGAGCCGGACGCCGCCACCAAGGCGGCCACGCTCGCCGAGTTTGTCGGCGAATACGAGAAAGCCCAGGGCGCGCTCGATGAGTTCGAGCTGCTTCTGATGCTCTCGGGCGAGAACGACCGCCGCAACGCCTACATCACCGTCCACTCCGGCGCCGGCGGCACCGAGTCGTGCGACTGGGCGGACATGCTGCGCCGGATGTATTCTCGCTGGATCGAGCGCCACGGCTTCAAGTCCAGCATCGTGGACATTCAGCCCGGCGACGAGGCCGGCATCAAGTCGGCCACGCTCAAGGTCGAGGGCGAATACGCCTTCGGCTACCTCAACACCGAGCGCGGCGTCCACCGCCTCGTGCGCATCTCGCCCTTCGATTCCAACGCGCGCCGCCACACGTCCTTCGCCTCCGTGGACGTGGTGCCGGAGATCGACGACTCCATCGTCATCGACATCGATCCGAAGGACCTCGAGACCGACACCTTTCGCTCCGGCGGCAAGGGCGGCCAGAACGTCAACAAGGTCGAGACCGCCGTGCGCATCGTGCACAAGCCGAGCGGCATCGTGGTCGCCTGCCAGGCCGAGCGTTCGCAGAGCGCCAACCGCGAGACGGCCATGCGCCTGCTCAAGGCCAAGCTCATGCAGGCCGAGACCGACCGGCGCGACGCCGTCCTCCAGGCGGAATACGGCGCGAAGAGCGACGTGGCCTGGGGCTCGCAGATCCGCTCCTACGTCTTCCAGCCTTACCAAAAGGTGCTCGACCTCCGCACCGGCGTGGAAACCTCGAACGTCCAGAACGTGATGGACGGGGAGATCGACCCGTTCATCAAAGGCAAGCTGCGCGGCCTCAAGCGCGTGAAGGGCGCCAGCGCCGCGGACGAGGAGGAGTAGGCGGTTCACGCGTCGCGCTGCGCCCGAGGCTTGCCAAGCGCGGCTCGGCGGCGGCATCGTCTGGGCCCCACTTCCCTCGCCATGCTTCGTCGCCTCGCCCCGCTCGCGCTCCTCGCCGGAGCCATCTGCCTTTTCATCGGCATCGCCGACTATTATCAGGAAGCCGGCGCGAAACCCGAGCCGGACGTGATCTCGGCGGCCGACCTCGTCGCCAAGGGGCCGCCGGCGAATCACCACGTGCGCCTCACGGACGCCGCGCCGGCCTTCAACGAGGCCGTCAAGCTCACCACCACCAAGCGCGGCTCCACCACCTCCGAGGACGTGTTCCTGCCGCTGACGACCACCCCCGCGCGCTTCGGCGACAAGCCGGTCCTCGCCGCCGTAGTGCGAATGAAGCCCGGCGAGATCACGGAATACCGAGGCGGGCCGCTGCAAGGCATGCAGATCAAGGCACTCTCCGGGATCAATTCGAAGGTTGCCGACCGCCTCGCCGCGACCTACGGCAAGGCCGCGGTGGACAAGGCGTTCTACGTCCAATACAACCG
>CALMOL010000058.1 GCA_937871685.1 uncultured Verrucomicrobiota bacterium | reverse complement strand
GTAGCCAGCAGGGCGGCGAGGGGATGAAGGCTTCGCATCGGTTGCATCCTATAAGAGGGCGGCACGACCCTCCAACAACATTTTTCGGCACCGGGCGGAGTCCGAGAACGAGCCGAGAGGAGGGAGGATGGAGAATGGCAGGGAATATTCCTCGCGCTCGGAGCGGCGTCGGCGGGCGGAGACGCGCCCTGCCATCCTCCATCTTCCCTCCTCTCGGCCCTTTTCCCCGCGCCGGACTTTTCGCTGGCGGGCCGGCGGCGGCGGCGGAACGTCGCGGCTCCGAAATGAAAGCGCGCGTCACCATCATGCCCAAGGCCGCGGTGCTGGACCCGCAGGGCCAGGCCATCCGCGACTCCCTCCACCACCTCGGCTTGCCGGGCGCTGCCGCCGTGCGCGCCGGGAAGGTGATTGAGATCGACCTCACGGGTGAGGAAGAGCCCGCTGCTCTCGAAGCGCGTTTGCATGCCCTGTGCCGCGACTTCCTTTCCAATCCCGTGATCGAGGACTACGCGCTGGAGCTTCGCGCCTGACACTTTTTCCGAGGCGCGTCGTTTCGCGCGCCAGCCAACCCGCAATTCTTCCGATGCGCTGCGCCGTCCTCCAATTCCCCGGCTCCAACTGCGACCAGGATTGCCTGCGCGCCCTGCGCGACGACTGCGGCATCGCGGCGGAATACGTGTGGCACCAGGAAACCTCGCTGGGCGCCTGCGACGCCGTCGTCATCCCCGGCGGCTTTTCCTACGGTGATTACCTCCGCTGCGGGGCGATGGCGCGCCACTCGCCGGTGATGCGCGCGGTGGCCGGCTTCGCCGGGCAGGGCGGCCTCGTGCTCGGCGTTTGCAACGGCTTCCAGATTCTTTGCGAGGCCGGCCTGCTTCCCGGCGCGCTCCTGCGCAACCGCGGCCTCCACTTCGTCTGCGAGATGGCCCACCTGCGCGTGGAAAGAACGGACTCGCCCTTCACCGCGCACTGTCACGAGGGCCAGGTGCTGCGCCTGCCCATCGCGCACGGCGAGGGTTGCTACTTCGCCGATCCCGAAACGCTCGCCGGGCTGGAGGCCAACGGCCAGGTGCTCCTGCGCTACGTGGATCCCGCCACCGGCGAGCCGACCGCGGCCGCCAATCCGAACGGCTCCGCCGCGAACATCGCCGGCATCTGCAACGCTGGGCGCAATGTCTTCGGTCTCATGCCGCACCCGGACCGCGCGTGCCACCCGCGCCTCGGCAGCGCCGACGGCCGCTTGATCTTCGAGGCGATGGCCGTCGCCGCGGCTGGCGCGGAAGTGTGCTGAGCCCTGTGCCGGAAACGTTCAGATCAGGCTCGCCGCGAGGTTGATGCTCAGCGCGAGGATCACCGTGTTGAACACGAAGGAAAGCATCCCGTGGAAAAGCGCGAGCCGGCGGTGCTCGCGCGAGGAAATTTGCACGTCCGAAACCTGCGAGGTCATCCCGATGACGAAGGAGAAGTAGGCGAAGTCGAGGTAGTCCGGCCATTTCTCCTCGGGGAATTGCAGCCCGCTGCCCTCGGTCTTTTTCTCATCCTCATCGTCATCAATCCGGTAAAAGAGGTGCGCGTAGCGGAGCGCGAAGGCCGTGTGGATCAGCGCCCAGGAGCCGATCACGGTGCCGACGGCTAGCGCGACGTGCACGGCCTTCGCGCTTGGTCCGAGGTTCTTGGCGGCGCTCAGCAGGTAACCGGTTCCCAACAGGCTCGCGCAGGCGCCCAGCACCACGAGGAGGAAGATCGCGGCGTAGGAGGAATCGTCGAGCTTCGACGAGCGCACCGCCTCGGCCGGCGTGGCCCGCACAATCCGCCACCAAGCCAGCGCGAGCGACGAGAACGCAAAGGTGTCCCACCCGGTGAGAAGCCACGTCGGCCACTCCAGGCCCCGGCCGGCCGCCAGCGCCGCGCCGGCCGCCGCCAGCGCGAGGAAGAAGCGGTGGTGAGCGTCGAGCGCCGGGAAGGAGTGAAAGAAAGCGCGGATCACGCCGGCAGCAGAGCCGGCGGGCAAGGCCGTGCGCCAGCAAAATTTTCAGGCGTTCGCAAGGCCGGCATCGGGCCGGACGAGGTCGCGCGCCGCTTCCGGCCACGTCGGGAAATGGAACTCGAAGCCCGAGGCGAGCAGGCGCGCCGGCACGACGCGGCGACTCTTGAGCAGCAATTCCGTTTCCGTGCGCAAAGCCCACGCGCCCAGCTCCAGCATCCATCGGGCGGCCGGCAGGCCGAAGGGCATCCCGCGCGCGGCGCGCAGCTCGCGCAGGAACTCTGCGTTGGGCAGCGGTGTTGGGGCTGCCACGTTGACCACGCCTTCCAAATCCGGCCGACCAAGGAGCCACTCCACGGTCCGCGCGAAGTCCCTCCCGTGAATCCAGCTCATCCACTGGCGGCCGCTCCCCTGCCGCCCGCCGAGGCCGGCGCGCACAAGGCGATCGAACGCGGCAAAGACGCCGTCCTGGTCTCGACCCATCACCATCGCCAGGCGCATCACCACGCGACGCGTTTCGGCCAGGAGCGGAGCGAGGCACGCCTTTTCCCACGCTTGGCAAACCTCGACGGAGAAGCCGTGGCCGATCTCGCCCGTCGCCTCGTCCATCGGCCGGTCCTCGGCGTGTCGATAAATCGTGGCCGAGGCGGCCTGCACCCACACCGGCGGCGGCCGCACGCAGCGCTGGATCGCGGTGGCGAGCACCTGCGTCGAGTGCAGGCGCGATTTCAGAATCTCGCGGCGGTGGGCCGCATCGTAGCGGCAGTTCACGGAGCGGCCGGCGAGGTTTACCAGCGCGGCGGAGCCATCGAGGTCGGCCACCCATGCACCGAGCGTTTCGCCATCCCAGCGCACCCAGCGCAGGCCGGCCGGCGGCGGCCCCGGGGGAGGCGTGCGCGTCAGCACCGCCACGCGGCTGCCGCATGCCAGAAAGTGCCGGGCAAGGCCGCGTCCGGCGAAGCCTCCGCCGCCGGCCAGGATGATCTCGCGCGGTTTCATGGCGGCGGAAGCGGTGGGGGCACCGCGCAGGCGACCGCCGGCTCGGGCAGCTTCGCCAGCCCGGCGATGGCTTCGCGCTCGTTGCCTCGGCGCAGCAGCCAGCGAAAGCCGCCCGAGATCGCGTGCCGGTTTTCCGACACCAGCGCGCAAAGGCGCCGCGCGAGTGGTCGCAGTCCCGGCCGCGCGAGTCGCATGGCCCACGGCCGCCACTCGCGCAGCGCCCAAAGGCACATGATCCACGCGCCGTCGCCGGACCACACCCGGCCGCCGTCGCTCACCACGGCAAGCCGGCGCTCCGGGTCGAACCGTTCGATCCCGGGAAAGCGCGTGGGCACGTCCAAGCTCTGGAGCGGCAGGAAGCGCAGCGGGACGTAAGACGGCTGCGCGCCGAGCCATGCGCGGCACTCGCGGCACATCGCGCAGTGGGCGTCGTAAAGAATGGTGAGCTGTTTCATGCGCTTGGCCTTCTTCCAGCGTTCCGCGCGAGCCTCATCGACCGGGACGAGCTCGCGCGGAGGTCAGAGGCGAGGGCGGAGTCAGGGCTTCGCGGGGCTTTCCTGGATGCGACCGTCCGGCTCCACCGGCGGGGCCGCATGTTCGAGGAGCGCGCGCCGGCGCATCCGGGAGAAGACGAAGAGGTTGAAGAAGTGCATCGCGCCGAGCACGAGAAGCACCACGCCGACCTTGGCGCTCAGCGCCTCGATGACGCCCTGGAGATCCTCTGGGTAGCGATCAGCCTTCAGCGCGAGGGCCACGTAGCCGAGGTTCACGAGGTAGAAGCCGACCACGAGCAGGTGGTTTACGCTGTCGGCTAGCTCACGGTTCCCGGCGAATACATCGACGAGGAACAGCCGCCCATTGCGATGGAGCGTCCGGGCTACCCATACGACCACGGGCACGACGATGAAGAGGTAGGCGAGGTAGAGCTGGACGGTGGGGTTCATGGCGGTTGGGGTTTGTTTTGTATTGGAGTTTCAGGAAAAACTGAAACTCATGGCGAAAAAACGATCATTTGAGGAGGCGCAGCGCCCACGGCACCACGGCGCCCTGGCCGGCGTGAACCACCTTGTCCATCACGCCGCCGGCAAGCTGGAGAAATTCCTCCAGCGACGCGAGCATCCGGCGAAACTCCTCGGCCTCCGTGCCCCGCAGGCCCTCGGCGCGCGTGGCGCAGCGGTGCAAGGCCTCCACGGCCGGGGTGATCTCGCGGCGGCGGCGCTCGCGCACGATGATGCCGAACATCTTCCACACGTCCTTCTCGGCCTCGAAATATTCGCGCCGCTCGCCCTTGCGCACCACGGAGCGCACGAGGCCCCAGCCGACGAGGTCGCGCAGGTTGGTGTTGGCGTTGCCGCGGGAGATGTGGAGGTCGTCCATGATCTCGTCGGTGCTCATCGGCTGCGGCGCCGCAAGCAGCAGCGCGTGGATCTGTGCCATCGTGCGGTTGATGCCCCACGCGCTCCCGATGGCGCCCCACTGGGCCACGAACTCGTCGCGCACCTCGCCGAGCGTTCCCTTCGCCCCGCTGGGCGGCGCGTTTCCCCCGCGGAGGATGGGGAAGTCGCCGGGCTTCATGGTGATCGACTGATGTTTCAGAATAAACTGAAAGTTTCGGATCGCGCAAGAAATTTCGTCGCGCCGGGTTCGTCGCTATCATGGCCGATGCCTGTCCCCTCTGCGCGCGCCGTGGCGTTCGCCGCCGCCTTGCTTTGCCCGCTCGTGCCCCATCTCCCCGCCCAAACCCCTGCACCGGCCGCGAGCCCT
>CALMOL010000057.1 GCA_937871685.1 uncultured Verrucomicrobiota bacterium | reverse complement strand
ACCTCTCGCAAAGGGCTTCGATCTGATGCGACCACCTGAATCGAAAACGCTCTAATTCGTTCCACGCCAGCCGGCCCAGTGATGCTCGGCACGTGGACGCTGCCGCGGCCGTCCGCGGAGGATGATCGAGGAGCCCGCCCGATTTCTGTCGATGCAAGGAGATGCGATTGCGACCGCATCCGACCAAGCGCGAGCTTCGGCGCGATGACAAAATACCCGGCGCGGCGGCTTAAAATGCGCAAGCCGGTCGCCCCTCATCAAGCACCGCCTCCTTCGCTGCCATGCCGAGCCTCCGCACCACTCCCTTGGCCCTCGTCGCCATCCTGCTTGCCGCCACCCCTGCCGCGGCGCAGTCCACCTTTGCCTGGAGCAACTTCGCCGGCCAGCCGGGTCGTTCCGGCTCGGCGGATGGAACCGGCGGCGACGCGCGCTTTGCTTATCCCGGCAACGTGATCGTTGATGGCGCCGGCAACCTGCTCGTGACGGATGCCCTCAACTACACCATCCGCCGGGTCACGCCCGCTGGCGTCGTGACGACGCTAGCCGGTCGCACGGGGGTTTCCGGCGCGACCGACGGCCCGCTTGGCGTGGCCACGTTCGGCGGGCCCAGCGGCCTTGCGCTGGACGCGGCGGGCAACCTTTACGTGAGCGATGGCGCCAACTACACGATTCGCCGGGTCGCCCCGGACGGAACCGTGAGCACGGTGGCCGGCCAGACCCGGGTGATGGGCGACGAGGACGGCACCGGCGCGGGCGCGCGCTTCCGCTCGCCGGGCGCGCTGGCGGTCGAACCTTCCGGGAACGTCCTCGTGACCGACAGCCAGAACTGCACGATCCGCCGCGTCACGCCGGGCGGAGTGGTGACCACGCTGGCGGGCCGGGCCTTTGCGGCGGGCTACGTGGATGGCGTCGGGGCGGCGGCGCGTTTCGCTTATCCCAGTGGCATCGCGCTGGACGAGGCCGGAAACGCCTACGTCGTGGATAGCGGCAACAGCGTTATCCGCCGGGTCGCGCCGGACGGCACGACGACCACCGTGGCCGGCAACGGCGAGAGCGCGGAGGTGGACGGCCCCGCCGCGCAAGCGAGCTTCGTCGCACCGGGGGGCTTGGCGCGCGATTCCACGGGAAACCTCTTCGTGACCGAGGGCCTGCAAACGATCCGCCAGATCACGGCCGCCGGGGTGGTCTCCACCGTGGGCGGATTCTACGGCGCGCCGGGCGCGCGGGACGGGGCCGGCGCCAATGCCCGGTTCAACGACCCGAGGGGAATCGCCGTGAGCGCCGCCGGGAGTCTCTATGTGGTTGACGGGAACAACTACCGCATCGCGCGTGGCGTCCCGACGCCGGTGGTTCCCGCCCGCTTGGCGAACGTTTCGACGCGCCTGCGCACCAGCGCAGGCGATGACGTGCTGATCGCCGGATTCGTGATTCGAGGCGGCGCGCGGAAGGTGGTCGTGCGTGCCCTTGGCCCGAGCCTCGTCGCGGCGGGCGTGACAGGCCTGCTGGCGGACCCGAGCTTGGCCGTCTTTGACGCCGCCGGAAATCAGGTCGCGGCGAACAACGATTGGCAAGGTGCTTCCGCCGCCTCCGAGGTGCAGGCCGCCGGCTTGGCGCCGTCGAACGCGCGCGAGAGCGCCTTGTCGCTCCTGCTCCCCGAAGGGACCTACACCGCCATCGTGCGCGGCGCCGCGGGCGAGACCGGCAATTGCCTGGCGGAGGTGTATGAGATCGAGTCGTCCGGCGCTCCCAAGCTCATCAACCTCTCCACCCGCGGCCCGGTGGGCACGGGGGACAGCGTGATGATTGCCGGTTTCATCGTCCAGGGCACCGAGCCCAGGCGCCTGCTCGTGCGGGCGCTCGGTCCGTCGCTCGCCAGCGTCCGCGTGGCCAACCCGCTGGCGAACCCGACGCTGGAGCTGTATTCCACCACGACGAGGCTCTCGACGAACGACGATTGGGCGGCCACCCAACGCGCGGAGATCGCCGCCACGGGGCTTGCGCCGTCGAATCCCGCGGAATCGGCGATTCTCGTGACGCTCCCGCCCGGAGCCTACACCGCCATCGTGCGCGGGCAGGGCGGCGCGACCGGCAACGCGCTGGTGGAGGTTTACGAGCTGCCGTAGCGACGGGAAGATCGGTGCCGTGCTCACCCCCACCAAGAAGAAGCTCCCCTACCCGGTCCACCCGCCGTTGCGTCGCTACCTCGCGTCGTATTCGCGCGAGTCCGAGCTGCCGGTGGAATACGGCACGCTCACGCACCACGCTGAGAGCTTCCCGCTGCTCGACCGCGACGGGCGCGACACCCTCTGGCGCTCCGTCACCTTCCACCCTTCGGAGAAAGACCACGTCTATCAGGGCCTGCGCGACATCTACGCCCTGCTGCGCGCCTCGGGCGACCGCAAGCGGATGCAGCACCTGGCCGTGTCGCGCGTGGACTACTGCGAGTTCGGCAATTCCAAGCCCTTCCGCGTCCGCATCGTCAACCTGCTCAACGACAACCAAGACTACTTCTACGTGAAGCGCGCGGACGCCTCGCGCGTGTATGGCCTCGAGCTGGAGCACCTCCTCTCGCCCAACCGGATGCACTATTACGTGTGGAGCGACACGCTCATCGAAGAGCACGTCGTCGGCCTGCCGGGCGACCAGTTCATGCGCGACCACTTGGCCGATCCCGGCTTCAAGGAGGTGCGCATCGCCAAGGAATTCGTGAAGTTCAACGAGCGATGCTCGGTGCGCCTGCTCGGCGACATGCGTTCCTACAACTACGTCGTGGACATCACGCCCGACTTCGAGGAGGTGCAATACCGCATCCGCCCGATGGACTTCGACCAGCAGTGCTACGACGGCCGGCGCAAGTTTTACCTGCCCAAGCTCTTCACGGAGAACAACCCGCTCATCTTCTTCGGCATCAAGCACCTCGACGAGACGAGCGTGGCCCAATACGAGGGCGAGGAGCGCGCGCTGATTTCCCTGCGCATCAAGGTCGAGCGCAACCGCCTCGGCCAGCTCCTGGAGGCCATGTGCGCCGAGCCGCTCGCCCCGCCGGAGAAGATCCTCCAGCTCCGCGGCGAGATGGCCGAGTTCCACCGCGACCCCGACTTCCACTACTGCCGCACGATGGGCGAGGTGCTGAAGAAAAACCTACAGACCAAAGTGCCCGAGGCGATGAGCCTGGATTGAAAGTTAAGGCAACCATCAAATGCCTCACTCAGTCTTCGTCGAAACCACCATTCCGAGCTATTACGTTTCGCGCCCGTCGCGAAATGTATTGCAATTCGCGCGCCAGGAACTCACGCGCGAGTGGTGGGACAACCAGCGGCAACTGTTCCGGCTTTTTACCTCTCCAACTTGTGCTCGATGAAGCTAGCGAGGGTGAGCCCACGAAGGCTTCTGAACGAATCCAGTTGCTCGCCGGCCTCGAACTCCTTGACCTCAATGAGGAAGTCGATGCGCTCGCGACCCGCTTGCTCGCCGAAGGAATTCTTCCCGGGTCGGCGACTCGCGATGCGTCTCATCTCGCCGTTGTAGGAGTCCACGACATGGATTTTCTTCTGACGTGGAACTGCCGACACATCGCCAACCCCTTCATTGCCGACCGACTCGGTTCTTGCTTTGCCAAGATGGGGTTTCATCTTCCGGTCATCTGCACGTCCGAACAGTTCGTCTCCGATGCCAACGATCCCCCGCAAAGATGAGCCGCCCACGGCGACTGATTCAGTCATCGCCGAGGTTCACCGCGTGAAAGACGAGTTATCCCGGCGTTTCAACCACGACTTGTCGGCCATGCTTCGCGACGCGCGCTCTCGCCAGAACAAGTCCGGTCACAAGGTTGTCACCAAGCCAGCCGCGGCGCGAATCGCGTGAAGGCCGCCCTCACTTCGCCGGCGGCACCGCTGGCGCATCGGGCACGCCGCGGATGGCAACGAGGTAGTCCACGATCTTCTTTTGGTCCTCGTCGGAGATGGGCGCGCCGTAGCCTTTTACCATCTTGGTGACCTCGGCTTCCCAGGTCTTGCGCGGGAAGCGGGGCTGGTTGCTCACGTAGCGGGAGGTGTGGCAGCTCACGCAGTTGGCGAGATACACGTCGTGGCCGGGGCCGTCGGGCAGGTCGTGGGTCATCGTTGGAAGCGCGATGGAGCGCGCGGTGCCGTCAATCTTCGCGGGCGCGGGCTTATTCGGGTCCTGCTTGGCGGGATCCTGCGCGAAGGCGGCCGGGACGAGGCCGAGCGCGAGAAGGAGAAAGGAAGTCTTCATGGCGGGAAAGGCGCAGGGGTTCACGACACGAACACGAGCGTGGTCTCGACCACGTTTCGCATGTAGCCCGAGCGGTTCCAGATCGGCGCGGCGGGCTGCACGGCGCCGGTCTTGGTGGTGGCGCGCGACATGAGCTTGTTCACGCCGCCCTTGGCCGGCTTCCAATCGTGGAGGAAGCGACGGAAGGAATACTTACCGTGGTCCGGGCCGAGCTTGGCCTCCGCCCACGTCGCGCCGCCGTCGGTGGACACCTCGACCTTTGCGATGCCGTCGCCGCCGTCGAAGGCGATGCCGGAAATCTCGAAGGGCTGGTTGATCGGCACGTCCTGCTCCGGGGTGGGTGCCACGATGAGCGAGCGCACGTTCATGCGGTGGATCGGCACCGTGTCCTTGGCGAGGTCGGCCGGGCTCTCGTTCGCGTCCGGCGTGCTCGGGATGCGGTAGGCGGGCTTCATCCAGAAGTTCGCCAGCGGCTCGGCGTTCACCTTGATGTCGGTGACCCACTTCATCCAATAGGTCGCATACCAGCCGGGCACGATGAGGCGCAGCGGGAAGCCATTGAGCAGCGGCAGCGGCGCGCCGTTCATCTCGTAGGCGAGGAGGGTGTCCTCGTGCATCGCACGAGGGAGCGGGATAGCCTTTTGATAGTCGGGCGTGGCGGGAATCACGCCGGCGTCCTGGCCGTCGAACTGCACCTCCACCGCGCCGGCCTTCATGCCGGCGGCCTGGAGCACGTCGCGCAAGCGCACGCCTTTCCATTTGGCGTTGCCCATCGCACCGTTGCCCCACTGCACGCCGGGCACGGCCGGCTTGAAGAAGGAGCGGGAATTGCCCGAGCACTGGTTCACCGCGGCGATCTCCACGGCGGGCATCTTCCGGAGGTCATCGAGCGAGAGCGTTGCGGGCTTGTCCACGTGGCCGCCGACGTTGAGCCGCCACGCGGCGGTGTCGGCGCGCGTGGGCAGGTTGGCGAGGTGCGAGCGGACATAGAACGCCTCGTTCGGCGTGAAGTCGGTGCGAAACCAGCCGATCGGCGTCTCCAATTGCGCCGGCTGGTCCGTCAGCATCTTGAGCGACACCTTCTCGGGAAACGAATAAAACTCGGGTGCCCCGACCGGCACCGCGGGAGCAGCGGCCTGCGCGCGCGCCAGCGTCGGGGCGAGCAGCGCGCCGATCCCGGATACGCCGAGGAGACGGAGAAAGTCACGACGGTCCGGCTGGGGTTGGCCGGAACCGCCCGGGGGGACGGAAGGGGAACGCATCCCGTGATTGCAACGACGAACCCACCGCCCGGCAAGGGAATTCAGCGAACGCGCACCACGCGGGCTCCCCGATATTGCAAAATATGAAATAACGCGCGCGCCTCCTCGCCGGAAACCGGCAGCCAATGGACGTTCTTCGGGCCGAAGAGGAGAAGCACGCCGTCCGGGAAATGAATCGCCCGGTCGAGCGACGACCACGGCAGCCGCAGGTCGAGCCGGCCGGAGCGCATCCCCAGCGCGCGCGACTCGAAGGCGTATTCCGCC
>CALMOL010000056.1:4653-7418 GCA_937871685.1 uncultured Verrucomicrobiota bacterium | reverse complement strand
GAAACCAACTGCGTGGCGCGTGGCTGCTGTTGCCGGAACTGGTTTATCGCCATATCTCCGGCGCGGATCGGCCCAACCAGTTCCTGGGCTGGGCCAAAGAGCAGGGGATGCGGGTGGCGGCCGTGCTTTACGACCTGATTCCCGTCCGGCATCCGGAGTTTTCCTCGGCGGCGCACGCGGAACTCCACGCCGGTTATCTCGGCGCGCTCGCGAGGTATGCGGATCTGCTGTTGCCGATCTCCCAGGCGGTGGCCGCGGATTGGCGGGCTTGGGCGAGTGAGCAGCCGGCGGACGCAGGCGGATCATCCCGGCCTGCCGTGCGAGTGGTGCCTCTTCCGGCCGAGCTTCCGGGCGTGCCTCGGCAAGGCGCGGCTCGGTCGCAGGGAGACCGCGGCGACCAACTGCCCCGCGCCCTCTGTGTTTCCACGCTGGAGCCGCGCAAGAATCACGCTGCGCTCCTCACCGCGCTCGACCTCCTCGCCGTCCGGCACGGGGGGCAATTGCCGCTGCGATTGGACCTGCTGGGGGCCGCCCACGCCGCGGGCGAGGCCGTGCAGGCCGCGGTGCAGGTGGCGATGGCTCGCCATCCCGGCCAAGTCTTCTGGCACGGGCAGGCGGACGATGCCCAGCGACGCGCGCTCTACGCGGTCTGCGACTTCACGGTGTATCCGTCCTTTCTGGAGGGCTTCGGGCTGCCGGTGCTGGAAAGCCTTTGGCTGGGCCGGCCGTGCGTGTGCGCGCGCGATGGCGCGGTGGGCGAGAATGCGGTGGGCGGCGGCTGCGTGCCGGTGGACGTGCGTGACCCCGCCGCGCTCGCGGCGGCGGTGGAATCCCTCGCGCTGGATCTGGCCCTCCGCGCCCGGCTTGCGGCCGAGGCGGCGGCGCGCCCGCTGAAAACCTGGGAGGAATACGCCGCCGACGTGCTATCGACCCTCGACATCGAACCAAACTGAAACGCTTGGTGTGAAGTGCAGCGGGCCGAGCGTGGCCCAGCCTGAGACGCCTTGGCTTCTCGCCTCACGAGCACGCGAAAATGCCTCGCGGATAAGGCGCGCTCCCACTTTTGCCCGGCGCGGTTGCTACTGGGACCGCTGGCATCCCTGCCGGCAGGGTCCTCCAGGTCATCTGACTTCTCCCCCATTGAGGCTTCTTCGAGCCGCAGAAAGCAAAGAGCCCGTCCAAGCGGCCGATAATCCAGGTGCCCGGAAGGATCCTGCCGGCAGGGATGCCAGCGGTCCCAGTAGCGACCGCCCCCAACATGCCGGGCGCACTTGCTGTGCGAGGCCTTGTTCGCACCAAGGTTAAAGGGGGAAAAGCGTTGCCACGAGGTGAATGGAGGAGGCGCGCGCTGATCGTCTTCAGCGCGCCGAAGAGAACGCGAGGCATGAGGTGGCCGCTGGCTCGAGACGATGACCCTGGCTTTTCTCGGCGGCCTCGGTGCCTCTGTGGCTAATTCCGGTTTTGGTGATCCATCGTGCCGCGGCCTGACGCTTCCATTCTGCTTTGCCGGCCTGACCGGGTGGGAGACGTGATCATCACCTCGTCGGCGCTGCCGGTGCTATGGGAGAAGCATCCCGCGGCGCGCTGGTGGCTGCTTGCGCCCGAGCGGATGCGGCCGTTGTTTGAAGGGCATCCGCTCCTGGCGGGATTCATCGCGTGGCGGGGGCAATCGGCCGCCGCCCTCGCGGAGGAGCTGGGCACGGCGGCGGCCTTCGCGGCGGCGGTGCATTTTCATCCCGAGCCAGCGGTGCTCGCCGCGGCGTCCGAGGCGTCGATTGCGCGGCGGATCGGGCACGGCGGGAGCGGGAGGGAAGCGTGGCTCACGGATCCTGTTCCAGACCGGCGCGCGGATGGCACGCGGCACGAGGGGGAGGCTAACTTCGACGTGCTCGCTCCGCTCGGGGTGGAGACGCCGCCCGCCTCGGAGCTGCGTCCGAGCCTTTCCCCGGACCCGGCGGCGAAGGCCGCGGTGGCTGGCCTGCTGGCCGCGGCGGGCATTCCGGCGGGCGTGCCCTACGCGGTGCTCCATCCCTCGGCGCACTCGCCCACGCTGCGCTGGCCGGCGGCGCGCTTTGGGGAATTGGCTCGCCGGCTCGCCGTGGAGCACGGCTGGACGATCGCGCTGACGGGCGATTCACCGGATGATCCTTCCGCGCTGGAGGTGGCTCGCCATTTTCCGGCGGCGATCAATTTGGCCGGCCGCACCACGCTGGCCGAATTGGCGTGGCTGCTGCACGGGGCGCGATTGCTCGTGAGCCGTGACACCGGCGCCTCGCATGTGGCGGCGGCGATGGGGTGCCCGCAGGTCACGCTCTTCGGGCGACTCGAACCGATCTACGGCGCGACGCGCTGGCGACCCCTGGCGGATTCCGCTCATTGCGCGGTGGTGGAGACTCCGGTTTCTCCGCGTCGCTGGTGGGAAACGACGCGCCGCCATTGGCGACGCGGCTTCGAGGCGATCACGGTGGAGATGGTGCTGGCGGCCGTGCGCCAAGTGGCTCCCTGAAACTGACCTGAAGCGAGGCGGGGTCTTGTTCAAGCGCCCCTCATGCCCGGACGATGCAACTCTTCTGATCGGAGCGGTGACCAAAAAGGTTGGCCACGGAGACCGCCGGGCAAACTGGTTCCGTCGGAACCGCGCCTGAGGCCAGTTCCAAGCTCCCCGCGGGAAGCTCTGAACTGGCCGCGGGAGGTTTCAGACCTGTCGCGGGAGGTTTTGCACGTGCCAGTGGGTGGTTCCGAACCGGCCGCGGGAGGTTTTGAAG
>CALMOL010000056.1:0-4553 GCA_937871685.1 uncultured Verrucomicrobiota bacterium | reverse complement strand
GAGGTTTTGCACGTGCCAGTGGGTGGTTCCGAACCGGCCGCGGGAGGTTTTGAAGCGGCCGGTGGGTAGTCTGGAAGTAGCCGCGGGAGGTTCCAGACCTGTCGCGGGAGGTTTTGCACGTGCCAGTGGGTGGTTCCGAACCGGCCGCGGGAGGTTTTGAAGCGGCCAGTAGCCACTTCCGAAATGACCTGCGGCTTGCCCGGGAGTAGCCACTGGGTAGCTCGGAAGATTGCCTTCTCAGAGGTTTTTAGGCCGAAGGCGCTGCGCGATGGAATCAGCTTTTCCGATTTCTCTTCGCCCGATGCTCGCTGCGCCTTTCGCTCATTCGCTCGGGAACTGCCCCAGCCGACGGCGATTTCCACCGCAGGCTAGATCCCGCCGAGACTCCGCGCGCTCATCGCCACTCGATCTGCAGCACGCCGGGCAGGCGAGCCAGTTCCGCGGAAAGGCGGCTGGGCAGGCCGACAAGGTCGCCCTTCTTGTATTTCACTTGGCCGATCATTTTGCGCGTGCCGGCGGCGAGGTCGTATTCGAGCTCCATGCTCTTGAGCTTGAGCTGGTGGCGGGAAAGCAGCTCGGTGATCGCCTCCAGGCTGGCGCCGCCCGGCTCGCGCACGGCCACGGCGAGCGTGGAATACCAGTCGTTCTGCACGTATTGCTCGACGTAGGGAAGGCCCAGCAGCGTAAGCATCGCCAAGGCGAGGCCGGCCAAGCCGAGCGCATACGAGCCGGTGCCAAACGCGAGCCCGATCACGGTGGCGATCCACAGCACGGCCGCGGTGGTCACGCCCTTGATCACGTGGTTTTGGCGCATCACCACGCCCGCGCCGAGGAAGCCCATGCCGGAGAGCACGCCGGCGGCGAGGCGTGCGGGGTCGGGATGCCAGCCGGCGGCGGTGCCGGTCAGTTGGAAGCTCGTCACGTAGAAGGAGTCCGAGATCACCATCGCCACGCAGGCCGCGAGGCACACCAGCGCGGTGGTGCGCAGGCCCGCGCCGCGGCCGTGCGACTCACGCTCGATGCCGAGCAGGATGCCCGCGCCGAAGGCGAGCCCCAGCCGCAGCAAGACCTCGGGCGACAACGCGAAGCTCATGCTCGATCATGTTCACCAGACGGCCCGCGATGCAACCAGGCAAGCAATCCTGTTCCCTGGAAAGTCAGCGGGCTTCGCCTGCCGCCGCTCGCATCGCCCAAGCCAAGCCGGCGTTCTCGTCCAATCCAAGCGGCTCCAGCCCGAGGGAACGAGCCGCCGCGTCTCCGAACAGTGCGGCGATGGCCACGTTCGGCAGCGGGGAATCCATCAGCGGCGCGAGCACTGCGCCCGTGTAGTCGAGTTCGTCCTCGGACAGGTTCGTCGTCCAGCCACCGGCCGCCCAGAGCACCGTGCCTTCTTGGCGCAAGCGTGCGCGCAATGTCTCCGCCGATCCATGCCTGGCGTTCCACGTGGCACGCCAAGCGACGCGCCGGATCTCGGCGCGGATTGCCTCGACGGTGGGCGTCTCGCTGGTCCACCACCAAGCATCAAGCCAGCCGCGCGAGCGAAGCGCCGCATGACCGAAACGATGCTCGAGATCGGCGGAAGCGCGATGGGTCCAGCCGCCAGCGCGATCATCCACGAGCACCAAGCCGAGTCGAAGCGCGCCGCCGGGTTGCTCTGCCAGTTCATCCTTCAGCCCGGCGACGGTTTCCGCGACGACGCGCTCGGCGTCGAGGGCAATCAATTCCTCCAACCGCGCGGCGGCGGCCGGACCGGCCATCGGATTCATCGCCACGAGCGGCAGCTTCACGTCGTAGTCGCCGTGCTTCGCGGTCATCGCGTCGAGGTAAGCCTCGAAGCGCGCCCGATCACGCGGCCGGGCGTAAAGCTCCCGCTGGATCGACAGCAGGGGAACGTGCTCGATGGTCATGGCTCAAGGATCTAGAAACGCTCTGCTCGCAGCGCAGGCGAGCCCTCTCGCGCCAAGGCTTCCCGGCTTGCTAGCGGGTGCGTTTAACGCGCTGGGGGCGGTCGCTGCTGGGACCGCTGGCATCCTTGCCGGCAGGGTCCTTCCCGGGCATCTGAGTTTTTCCCTTCAGGCTCTTGGGAGCCGCGGAAAGAAAGAGGCCGTTCAAAGGCCCGAGAAAAAAGTGGAGGCGACCCGTGTCCGCGAGGCCCCTTGGAAAAGCGCGCCCCGCGCACCAAGCCTAGATATGGATCGCCCGGCCGTGCGCCGCGCCGGTGGCCTCGTGGACGGCTTCGGACAGCGTGGGGTGCGCGTGGATCGTGGCCTCGATCTCCTCGTAGGTGGCTTCCAGGTTCATCGCCAAGCCCAGCTCGGCGATCAGCTCGGTGGCCTCGTTGCCGACGATGTGCGCGCCGAGGATCTCGCCGTGCGGCTCGCCGAAGAGGATTTTCGTGAAGCCATCGCTCTCGCCCACGGCTAGAGCCTTGCCGCTCGCCGAGAAAGGGAACTTGCCCACGCGATATTTCAGGCCCTTCTCCTTCGCCGCGCGCTCGGTCAGGCCGATGCTCGCCACCTGCGGCTGGCAATACGTGCAGCCGGGGAAGTGCTCGATCTTCTTCGGCTGATGGCCCTCGAAGATGCCTTCGATGGTCTGGATCGCTTCCCAGCTCGCGACGTGCGCCAGCCACGGCGCGCCGATGATGTCGCCGGCCGCGTAAACGTTCGGGACGTTCGTCTCGTAGCGCGCGCCGGTCTTGATGTAGCCCTTCGGATCGAGGTCCAACTTCAGCCCCGCGGGAATCACCGGCGCGACGCCGATAGCCACGAGCAAAGCCTCGGCTTCCAGCGTCTCGCCGGGCTTTCCGTCGGCGCCATCCAAGGTCATCTGCACGCCCTTCTTTGTGACCTTGGTGCCGCTCGCCTTCACGCCGGTGAGAACGCGCACGCCGCTCTTCTTGTAGGCGCGCTCGACCACGGCGCTGATCTCGTCGTCCTCCACGGGGAGCACGCGCGGGAGCATCTCGACGAGCGTGACCTTGGTGCCGTAGGCGTTGAAGAAATACGCGAACTCCACGCCGATGGCGCCCGCGCCGAGGATGAGGATGCTGGCGGGCTGCTTGGGGAGCACCATCGCCTGCCGGGCATTGAGCACTGCCTTGCCGTCGAACTCGATGCCAGGCAGCGCGCGCGCCACGGTGCCGGTGGCGATGAGGTAGTGGTCGGCGGTGTGCTCCTCCTTCTTGTCGTCCTTGCCGGCCACGATCACGGTCTTCGCGTCCTTGAATGACGCGTCGCCGCGGTGGTAGTCGATCTTGTTCTTCTTGAAGAGGAACTCGATGCCGCCGGCGAGCTTGTCGGAAACTTGGCGCGAGCGGCCGATGATCTTTTCCCAGTCGAAGGAAAGCTTGTCGAACTTCAAGCCGTAGTCGGCCGCGCGGTGGGCGACAGCGTGGTAAAGCTCGGCGTTGCGCAGGAGCGCCTTGGTGGGGATGCAGCCCCAGTTCAGGCAGGTGCCGCCGGCGCGGTCACGCTCGATGCAGCCCACTTTTTTGCCGAGCTGGGCGGCGCGGATCGCGCCCACGTAGCCGGCCGGTCCGCCGCCGATGACGAGAAGGTCGTAGTGCATGGGAAATTATTTAGCCACGGAGGCACGGAGAGCACGGAGAAGGACGGGAAAAGACAATACTCGGCGGCTCGCGCATCCGACCCATGCTCCCCTCCGTGTTCTCCGCGCCTCCGTGGCGAGAATTACCCTGCCAGCATGGCTAGCGGGTTCTCGATCATCTTGCGCAGGGTGGCCAGGAATTCGGCGCCGATGGCGCCGTCCACCACGCGGTGGTCGCAGCTCAGGCCGAGGTTCAGGCGCTCGCCAGCCACGATCTCGCCGGCGTCGTTTACCACCGGCTTCTTCATCACGCGGCCGACTGACAGGATGGCGGCCTGGGGCGGGTTGATGATGGCGTCGAATTGGTCGATGCCATAGGAGCCGAGGTTCGACACGGTGAAGGTGCCGCCCTGGTATTCCTCGGGCTTGAGCTTCTTCGAGCGGGCGCGCGTGGCGAGATCCTTCACGGCGGCGGAGATTTCGCCAAGCGAGCGGCGGCGGGCGTCGCGAATCACCGGCGTGACCAAGCCTTCCTCGACCGCCACGGCGACGGACAGATGGATGCCCTCGTGCTCGATGATCGCGTCGTTGTCGAAGGAGGCGTTGACCTTTGGATGGCGCGCCAGGGCGGACACGACGGCCTTGAGCAGCAGATCGTTGACCGAATACTTCGTGCCGTCGGCTTCGCCCATCTTGTTCAGTTCGGCGCGCAGCTTCATGAGCGGGGCGGCGTCCACCTCGATGTGGAGATAGAAATGGGGGATGCGCGTCTTGCTTTCCAGCAGACGCGTGGCGATCGCCCGGCGCATTCCCGAGAGCGGCACCCGGCGCGTTCCTTCCGCGGATGGCTGGGCCGGGGCGGCGGCGGCGGGCTTTTCCGGCGCGGGCTTGCAGGCGGTGAGAGCCAAGGCGGCGCTGAGGGCTATCAGGTGTCGTTTAGTGAACATGCGCGGCCCCCGATCTCGGCGAGACGGTAGCCCGACTCCCCCACCTCGTCATCCCGG
>CALMOL010000055.1:32011-32224 GCA_937871685.1 uncultured Verrucomicrobiota bacterium | reverse complement strand
GCGCAGTAGAGGGTGTTGAGGCGGTCCACCACGGCGGGGATGTTGGCGTTGTTGTTGGCGAGGGAGACGAGCGCGGGATCAAGCGTGATCGTGATGCGGTCGGCGCCGGCGGGGCCGATGCCGGTGGTGATGGCTTGGCGCAGGAAGTTGGCGGTGTTGATGACCGTGGTGGCGGTGGTGATCTCGAACTCGGGCGCGAGGATGCCGGCGTCG
>CALMOL010000055.1:3817-32001 GCA_937871685.1 uncultured Verrucomicrobiota bacterium | reverse complement strand
GAGATGGCGCCCGGCGGGATGTATTCGGGCGTGTAGAAGTTGAAGACGGTAGGCGCGCGCAGGGGGGTCTGGCCGAGCGGGTTGTCGGTGAGGTAGAGCTTGAAGTGGCCGGAGGGGGCGGCGGCGCCGGTCTGGCGCAGCAGGTGCGAAAGGCGCAGCACGGGCTCGCGCAGCTTGCCGGCGCCCTGGAAGCCGAGGACGGCTGTGGAGCGCGCCTCGTAGTCGAGCAGGATCGCGCGGACCATGGCGCGCAGGTCGCCGCGGACGCCGGCACCGTTGTTGTTGAACACGCTGGCGACGCGGTAGAGGTAGCCCGGCGAGGGGTTGGCCACGGTGAGGCGCTGGATGAGGCGCAACGCGAGGAAGGGGCCGACGTTTGGGTGGTCGAAGATCTGATCGAGCGCCGCCTTGAGGTCGGCCTGCGCGGTGGCCGTGGTGGCGGTGGCGGTGGCGGGGAGGGTGAAGCCGTCGAGCAGGACCTTGTCGCCGGGCTCGTGCTGCGCGGGATTCACCACCATCGGCACGCGCAGGCGCGCCTGGCCCACGCCGGCGCCGTAGCCCCAGCCGGTGAACACGCGCGCGAAGCCGGTGATGGTGGCCTGGTTGTAGGTGGCGATGGGCAGGCCGCGGGAATCGAGCTGGAGCGAGCCGTCGGGATACTGCTTGAAGACGCCGATGGAGAAAAGCTGGAGAACCTCGCGCGCGTAGTTCTCGTTCGGGTTGGTGCCGGTCGTCGGGTTGGCCTTGTTGTTCCCGAGCATGTCGAGGAACAGGCCCATCCCGGGGTTGAGCGTCACGTCGTCGAGGACCTGGCGGAAGTTGGCGAAGGCGTCGTTGGCGAGGAGATCGTAATAGACGCCGAGGCCGTAGGGATTGTTGTTCAGGCCCTGGGAATCGGCCGAAACCACGAGGATCTGCGAGAGCGCGTAGGCCACGCGCTGCCGGAGTTGGTCCGGGGCGGTGACGGCGTTGCGCCAGAACGCGTATTGCACCCAGATGCCGTTGGTCGTGGAGGTGTCGTAGTTCGCGTCGATGTAGGGCATCGCCGCGGTGGCGGGCTTGGCCATCTGCTGGTCGAGCCACGCGGCGTAGGTGCCCTGGCGCACGGCGGCCACGTCGGCCGCGGTGGGGCCGAAGGTGGCCTGGGCGAGGAAGCGCACGGCGTCGTTGTCATCTGCCGGCGTGGTCGGGGCCGCCGGCGCGGCGGGCGGCGGCGTGAAGGTCTGCGAGCCGTTGGCCGCGGAGAAGCCGCCGACGATTTCGCCGGAGGGATTGTTCACCGTGTAAACGCGCACCACGACCTGGCCAGTGCGGATGAGATTGAGGATGTCGGCGGCGGAGTAAGGGCCGACCGGGCCGAAGGTCCACAGCCAAGTGCCGTCGGGGCGCCGGGTGGGGGGCGCGAAGTCGAAGAGGTTGACACCGTTGCGGTCCTCGAGGTGCGAGGAAGTGACGGCGGAGGTGAGGTTTGAGTAGTCGAGGGAGATGACGGCCGAGAGGCCATCGGCCGCGAGCGAGAGCGCGGAGGTGCCGGAGCCGGTCGAGGTGACGCCCGCGGCCGGGCGGAGATTGGCGAGGTAGAGCTGGGTCGGCGCGGGGGCGGGCGTGGCCGGCTCCAAGTCATACATCTCGACGAGTGCCACGCCCTGCGCGGAGCCCGCGCCGCGCACGATGGCGGTGTAGACGCCGGGGGCGAGAGAGACGAGGAGAGCCGGCTCGCGGTCGTCGCCGGGCGCGCGGCTGGTGGCGGTGATGTCGGCCTGCTGCGTGGCCTTCCACGAGTCGTTCGAGGCGAGGAGGGCGCCGGCCGAGTCGCGCAGCTCGAGGACGGGATCGGAAAGGGTGCCGGGCACGGCGGCCGCGATGGAGGGGCCGAGCACGCGCAGGAGCATTTTCTTCGCGCCGGTGCCGCTCACCACGAAGCCCCCGATCATCACGTTGTCGCCGGTGCGGACGGCGCCGCGGGTGGACAGGTTGATGAGCGAGGAGGCGGCGGTGGGATCGAGGTCATAGACCTCGACGAGCGCCACGCCGACGCCACCATCCGCGCCGCGCACGATGGCGGTGTAGGCACCGGGTGGGAGCGTGGCAACGATCGCGGCCTCGTTGTCGTTGGATGGGGCGCGGCCGGTGGCTTGGATCTCCGCCTGCTGCGTGGTCTTCCACTGGTCGTTGAAAGCGACGAGCGTGCCGGTGGAATCGCGCAGTTCGATAGCGGGATTCGCGAGGGTGCCGGCCACGCCGGCCGCCGTGAGGGAGGGGCCGAGCGCACGAATGAGCACGCGCTTGCCGACGGTGCCCTGGATGACGAAGCCGCCGATGGCGACGTTGTCGCCGGTCTCGACGCGCAGGCGGGTGGAAAGATTGATCGCCTCGGTGGCCGCGGCGGCGAAGGAAGCAGCGGAAAGGAAAAGCGCGGCGCAGAGAAACAGGCGGCGGGCGAAGGCGGGGAAAAGCATGGCGCGCGAAGGGGAAGGGGAGCGCCGGCGGGTGGCGCAGCAGCGGAGGGGCAGCGCGTTAAAGCGGCGCAGCCCAAGGAAGTTGCGGGGAATTTCCCGGGGCAGCCGTGCCGCGGGGCGCGGCTGTGACAGCGGCGCGCCGGCTCCGTTGCATAGGACGTATATGTCCTATACGACCTATATGACCGATGGGAGTGCCCTCACTCCACCGTCACCTTCGTGCCCTTCTCGACGAACTGGGCCACGCGCACGGCGTCCCAATTGGCGAGGCGCACGCAGCCGTGCGAGCCGGCGCGGCCGATGGTGTCGGGATTGTTCGTGCCGTGGAGGCCGATGCCGTCCTTCGAGAGGCCCATCCACAAGACACCCACGGGGTTGTTTGGCCCCGGCGGGATCTGGTGGAATTCCTTCGAGCGCTTGCCGGTGTTGAGCATGGCCTTGTCCCAGCGGAACTCGGGGAAATAAACCTTTGAGCGCACCACCCAGTTACCCTTGGGCGTGGGCAGCGTGGCGCTGCCGGGCGTGACCGGGAACGCGGCGACCATCTTCCCGGCTTCGTAGATCTCGAGGAACTTCTCGGCCTCGAACACGCGGAGCTGGTAGCGCGGCCCCCCGGCGGGAGCAGGCTCCGACGCGCTGGGCGCAGGGCCGGAGACACCGGGCTGGACGGCGACAGCCTTGCGCCGCTCGATCGCCTCGTCGGTGGCGCGCTTGCGATCAGCGCGCAAGGCGGGAAGATCGAACGCGGCGACGTTTGGCGCGCGGAAGGACGTGCCCGGCGCGAGCTTGCCGAAGTCCACGCCGGAATTGATGCGGCGCAGGAAGTCCGCCGAGGTGTGGAAGCGCTCCGCCATCATCTCGGCCAGCGTGGTGTAGGGCATCGCCTTCTGCTTAGACTGCTCGGTCATCGAGCCGGGGATGGCGCCGATCTCCTTCGCGTCGGCGTCCGTGACCGTGTAGCTGGCGTAGGGCTCGCCTTGGTCGGCGAGAGCGGGCGGCGGATTGCGGAAGGGATCGGACGGCGGCAGACCCTGCGCGCGCTGCCAGCGGTCCCAGGCGCGGCGGGAAAACTCGGACCACGCGCCGTCCACCTTGCCGGGCGCGAACTGCTGGCGATCAAGAAAGACCTGCACGCGCGCGACGGCGTCACGCGGCGGGTTGCCGGCGGGACGCTTCTCGGCGCGAGCGGCCCCCGGCGCGGGCTTTTTTTGGCCGCCGACCTTCTTTTCCTTCTTCGGCGCGGCGGCGGGAGCCGTGGCCGCCGGAGCGGCGGGCTTGGCCACGGGTGCCGCGGCCCGGCGTCCAAACATTCGGCCAAGGAAGCCCGGCTTCTTCTCGGCAGGCGTCTCAGCGGCTGGGACCAGGGTGGGGGCGAGAACAACAGCGGCAAGGACGACGAGGCGAAGACGGGTCATGGATCGAGAAAAACGACGGACGGATGCATAGCCTCGAAACCCCCAGCTGCAAAGCCGTGAGGCCGTCGCCGCCCAGAAATTCCTTGCGTCGGGGGCCGATCCGGCGGACAGCTTCCGCCCCTTTGCGCGTCCCGCCCGCGGGATTGCGCGCCGTTTTCCAAGATCACACGATTCCCGCCGCCATGAACCTCCTCGACAAGATCAACCAGGAGCAGGTCAAAGCCGACCGCGACACTTTCAACGTGGGCGATACCGTGCGCGTGCACACGCGCGTGGTCGAGGGCGAGAAGGAGCGCGTGCAGATTTTTGCCGGCGTGGTGATCGCGCGGCGTCATTCCAAGATCAACGCCACTTTCACCGTGCGCCGCATCTCCTACGGCGAGGGCGTGGAGCGCGTGTTCCCGATCCATTCGCCGCGCATCGCTCGCATCGAGGTCGAGCGCGAGGGCGCACCGCGTCGCGCTAAGCTGAACTATCTGCGCGGCCGCACTGGGCGCGATGCGCTCCTCGTGCGCGAAAAGAAGAAGCCGGTGGCTGTGACCGCCGCGGACAAGAAGGCCAAGAAGGAGAAGGTTGCTGCGGGGAAAAAGGCCAAGAAGTCCGCTGCTGACCTGATCGCGGAGGCGACCTGAGCGCACGGCAAGAAGAAGTTTTCAAGGCGGCCGACTAGCGTCGAGCCGCCTTTTTTTTGCGCTGACCAGGCATGATTCCGCCCGACGTTCCGCCACCTGTGCGACGTCCGGGGAAGAAGATCCCGCGACCGCACTTCGACTTTGAGCGCCAACTTTACGCCACGGGGGAGAGCGGCGTGGCCGGCATCGACGAGGCGGGCCGCGGGCCGCTGGCCGGCCCGGTGGTGGCCGCGGCGGTGATCCTTGCGCCGGGCTCGCCGTGGTCGCGCAGCCGGCTGCTCCACGATTCCAAGCTCGTGCCCGAGTCGCTGCGCGAGAAGCTTCACGCGCGACTAGTTGCCGACCTCGCGCACGTTCGCTGGGCGGTGGCGATCGTCGAAACGGAGGAGATTGACCGGCTAAACATCCTGCGCGCCACGCACGAGGCGATGCGCCGTGCGGTTGCCGCCTTGGTCAACCCTGCGCCCACGCACGCCCTGATCGACGGGCTTCCGGTGCGGCCGTTCCCCTTGCCCCACACGGCGCTGGTGAAGGGCGACGCTCGCTCGCTGTCCATCGCCGCGGCGAGCATCCTGGCGAAGGTCACGCGCGACCGCTGGATGCGCGAGGCCGACGCGCGCTGGCCGGACTACGGCTTCGCCCAGCACAAGGGCTATGCAACGGCCGGGCACTTGGCCAAGCTGTTCGCCCATGGCCCCTGCCCGATCCATCGCCGCTCTTTTGAGCCGGTGGCGCAACGCCTTCTCCCGCTGGAGGGGGCCTGACAAGGACCTACGCCACGCGCTCGGCCGGCGGGGCGAGAAGGAGGCCGCGCGCTGGCTGCGCCGGCAGGGCTGGAAAATTCTCCACCGAAACTTCCGCGCCCCGCGCGGTGGTGAGGTGGACCTCGTCTGCCGCCACGGAAAGGTGCTGGTTTTCGTGGAGGTGAAGACGCGCTCCGCGCATTCGAACCTTTCCCGCCCGGCCGACGCGGTGAACCTCGAAAAGCAGGCGCTCATCTCGCGCGGCGCAGTAGCGTGGCTGCGGATGCTCGACCAGCCCGACGTGCCCTTTCGTTTCGACATCGTCGAGGTGATCCTGCCGCCCGGAGGCAAACCGGAAGTCGAACGGATCGAGGCCGCCTTCGCCCTGCCGGAACCCTTGCGATGGTGAGCCGAGGCGCGCCGGATCAGCGGAAAAGATTGTATTTCAGAATGGCGTAGATGGCCCGGAAGCCGTCGCGCCAGCCGATCTTCTTGCCTTCCTTGTAGGTGCGCCCGTAATAGGAGATGCCCACCTCGTAGATCGCGCAGTCCGGCAGCTTGGAAATCTTCGCCGTGATCTCCGGCTCGAAGCCGAAGCGGTCTTCCTCGATGGTGATGCCCTGAATGATCTCGCGCCGGAACATCTTGTAGCACGTTTCCATGTCCGTGAGGTTGAGGTTGGTGAACATGTTGGAGAGCAGGGTGAGAAACCGGTTCCCTATCATGTGCCAGAAATAGACCACGCGGTGCGCGTCGCCCCCCATGAAGCGCGAGCCGAAGACGACGTCGGCCCGACGGTGAAGAATCGGGTCGAGCAGGCGGGGAAACTCGCGCGGATCGTATTCGAGGTCGGCATCCTGCACCACGACAACGTCGCCGGTGGCCGCGCGGAAACCGGTGCGCAACGCGGCGCCCTTGCCCTGATTTTGTTTGTGCAGGATGACTTGGTCTACGAGCGGTCGCACCTGCGCTTCCAGCAACTCGCGCGTGCCGTCGGTCGAGCCGTCGTCCACCACGATGATCTCCAGATCCTGCACCGGGCCGGCCCGCACGGCGTGAATGAGGTCGAGCAGAGTGACGCGCTCGTTGTAGCAGGGGATGACAACGGTGAGCTTCACGCCGGGCGTCGGATCAGGATGAATCGTGAGGGAGGAAAAACAGCCACCGCCTCATATAGGCCGCAGTCGGGCGCCCAAAATCCTTTCTCCAAACCGAAGGAACGGGCTGAGGTCCCGCGGCGGCACGTCGAGCAGGAGCACCCAGGGCCGCGCTTGCGATGCGGCGTAGGCTCGGAGCACGTCTGCAGCGAGCGTGGGTTTCGGGACGCACTGCACGCTTCGCAGGCAGGAAGAGCAGGCTCCATGCGTTTCCACCCGCGGAAGTCCAGACCACGGAGCGCGGGGCCGTCGGAGGGACCCCCTTGCCGATGATGCTCACGGCGCTCACAATCCTGCCGAGTAACAGCGCCGCAAGCGCGAGGGCGACGGCGTGCTCGATCACCCGGGTGCGGGTGGAGCGGAGTTGCCAGAGCGTGAACACGCGGAGAAGCACGGCCAGCAGCATGCCGCTGCTCTTCGCGCCCGCCGTGAATCCGGGCGCGACGGCCAGCGTAGCGCGCCGCTGTCGCGCCACCAACGCCACGCAGGAACCAGCAGGCGATTCCGAGGACGACGGCAAGGTCGTTCTTCGTGGATCCAGCTTGGAACATCAGCGTGGGAAGGGCGAAGAGGGTGAGGCTGCACCACCAAGCGGCCCGTGGGCCCTGCTGCTTCACCACGGCTTGGTGCGCCGTGGCGAGGAGGCCGAGGAAACAGAGGTAGCTGGGAGGCGCCACGCCCCAACCGCGGAACCGAGCGAGAAAGGGATAATAGACGGCATCGAACGACCAGGGGAAGGCCACCTACCGCGGCGTGTTCCACAACTCGTTGCTAAGAAGGCTGTCGGACTGCACAAGCAAAAGGCGTGCAAGGCTGTAGGCTTAGGAATCCCACACGGTCACCGACGCGACAACCGAGTAGGCCGTCCAACATGCGAGTAAGACGACAACGGCCGCCGGCCCCACGCGCTGCCAGACGGCCAACTCAAGTTCTGGTTCCGAGGGGACAGCAGGATGAGCCGGGGCAAAATGGAAATGATGAAAAGAATCGCGAGCGATGGGTGCTCGCGGCAGAAACGCAGGACGGCCCATGGTCGCGTGCTTGTTCAAGAAAAGGCAGACCGGCTTTTGCGGTCGAGCAGACTGCTCTTGCCGGAGCGAATCGGAAGCGCACCAGCCGTCGGTGGCAAGGGGGCCCTTGTCTAGACAGGCTGACCTCCCGCCCCTCAGCATGGCGCGCAGCTCGCGGCCGAGCTCGAGGGCCTTGCGGCCGAAAAGTGATAGCTTCACGCTCGGCTCGCCGCCATAGCGCTCGCGGAAGCGGATGGGCACGTAGGCGTGCCGCACGCCCGGTGCGCGGCGCAGCAGGAGGGCGAGGGCGACGTTGGCGAGATTGAAAGTCGGCGAGATGCGGCCCAGCAACGGCGCGATCATGGCAGTGCGCAACAGGCGATAGGGCACATTGGAATCCGCGCACCACGCGCCGAATCCCACGAGAAGGAAGGCACGCAGCACCATGCTCGCGGCGAGGCGGCGCAAGCCGTCGTCCCGGCGCGTGCGGAGGCCGTAGACCGCGTCGGCTTTCTCGCGCAGCCGCCAGAACCGGAAGAAATACTGCGGGTCGCATTGGCCGTCGGAATCGACCTGGAGCACGAAGGGAATGCCGCGCTCGGCGGCGAGGCGGTAACCGGCGAGACAAGTCTGACCGTGGCCTCGGTTCGCATGGCGGATGATCTCAAAGCGCGAGCCGAGCTGCTCGCGCAGGCGCGCGAGCACACGTGGGGTGCCGTCGGTGGACCCGTCGTCGAGCGCTAGGAAAACGAAGCGCTCGGTCCAGTTCTCCACCTCGGTGAAGAACTCTAGCGCCACCTTGCGCGCGGAAGCCTGCTCGTTGAAAACGGGCATCACCACGGCCAGCTCGGGGATCTCCGACGACGAGGAGGCGGCAGGGGTGGGGGCTTCGTCGGGCATTCGCGCGGAGGTCCAGCATGGGCTGGGCCGCGCGGCGGGTCCATCCCGAAGCGGCTGGTTCAGGCCGGGCGCAGGCGGGGGCGCAGGCGCTCGAATTCGGCCAGGGCCATGCCGACGACCTGGTCCATGTTGTAGTAGCGGTAGGTCGCCAGGCGGCCAACGAAGGACACGCCCTCCTCGCACGCGGCGAGCACGGCGTATTGCTCGTAAAGCGCGCGGGCGTCGGGCGCGGGGATCGGATAGTAGGCCTCGCCGCCGGGGGTGTAGTCGGCGGGATACTCGCGCACGATGGTCGTCACCGGCAGCTTTTGCCCGGTGGCGTGCTTGATCTCCACGATGCGAGTGAACTCGTGCTCGTTGGGATAGTTCACCTGCATTACGGGCTGGAACCATTCCTGCGCCAGCGTTTCCGGCTCGAAGCGCAGCGAGCGCCACGGCAGCGGGCCGAGGGAGTAGCCGAAGTATTCGTCCACCATGCCCGTGTAGATGACGTGCCGGCACTGCACCTGCGGCCGGATCTCACGGAAGTCCACGCCGAGGCGCAGCTCAATCTTCGGGTGGTCGAGCATCCGGCGGAACATCGCCGTGTAGCCCTCGCGCGGGAGAGCCTGGAACTTCTCGGAAAGGTAGCGGTCATCGCGGTTCGTGCGGACCGGGATGCGGCCGCAGACCGAGGGATCCAGCTCGGCGGGATCGCGCTTCCACTGCTTGCGCGTGTAGTTCTTGAAGAACATCTCGTAGAGTCGCCAGCCGACCTGCGAGACGATTACCTCTTCCGAGTTGCGCGGGCGCTCGATTGGGATGCGCCACTCGGCGAGCGTCCTTTCCATCTCCTCGCTGGTGCTGGGCCGACCGAGTAGTTGCTCGAAAGTGTTGAGGTTGATCGGGAACTGCCAAAGCCGCCCTTCGGCCTGGGAGAGAATCTTGTATTCCACCGGATGCCACGCGGTGAACTGGCCAAGGTAGTCGCGGATGCGGTCCGAGTTGGTGCGGAAGTAGTGCGGCCCGTAGCGGTGCAGGAGCACGCCGGCGTCGTCGTGCTTGTCGTAGGAATTGCCGCCGATGTGCGCGCGTCGCTCGACGATGATGCAATGCAGCCCGCACTGCGAGGCGAGCCGCTCCGCCAGCACGATGCCCGCGTAGCCGCAGCCGGCGATGAGGACGTCGCAGGAAGACATGGGATGATGATTTCCGACTTATAGCGTGTATCCGGCTGATTGTGCACCGCGGGCGAACGTCTGCCCCCGTTTCCAACGGGAGCTCGTCGAAATCTTGGAGGCACACCTTGGAGGCCTTGTGCAGAATGTCGTGCGCGACGGTGACGATCTCGCAATCGCACGCGCCGGCCTGGCAGGGGTTGAGCGCCTCGCGCACGCTGGTCCAGAGCAGCCCGCTCGCGGTCGGTCGGCGGCGTCCGGGATCCCGCGGCGCTCGCGCATCAGCGGCATCGGATCGACGCCCGTAGCGAACACGCGGGGTTGCGGGTCGGCTGATGCGGGAGCAGCAGCGCTCCCATTTCAGGCCGAGCATCGTCAGGTGGTCAAGACCCTCCCGCGCGGCACCTCAGCTTTGCGCTTCCAGGTTCGCCATTCTCGCATTCGAGCGGGATGAATCGCGCGCCTCGCTCGATTCATTCGACCGAAACGGCGCTTCCTCTGCCATCCAACGTGGGGCAGCATTGATCGAGTTCTCCGTTCCTGCGATTCCGTCGAAGCCGATCGTTTTATCCGCGATGTAAACCGGCCGCCCCTTCCCTTGGTTGTAGATGCGACCCACGTATTTGCCAATGATGCCCATGAATAACGACTGCGAGCCGAGACCGAAAAGCATCAACAACAGGATGGTGGTAATGCCCGGTGGTGGCGGATTCAGAAAGACCGGCCGGACAAAGAAAAGCACGCCGTAAAGCACTGCCAGCAGCAGCGACAGTATGGTGAGCGCGCCGCCGGAGATCATCGCCAAATCCAGCGGCTTGGAAGAAAAACAAAAGATCGCGTGAATCGCGAACTTGACACAATAAATCAGATTGGCCGATGATTGGCCGCCGACACGCAAGGAGCGATCGTAGACGATGGGGCGCTGCTCGAAGCCAACCCAATGCACCAGTCCCCGCATGTATCGGTCAGGCTCGCGCAGGGCACGCAACGTCAACACAACCTTGCGATCCATCAGGCGGAAATCCGTCGCGTTGCGGGGGATGTTGCAATCTGCCAGCAGGTTGATCAGCCAATAAGCGACCCGGGCGCCCAGGGTTTTGAGTTTGCTGGAGTCGTTGCGCTCGCGCACAACGCCGTAAACCACGTCCGCGCCCTTTTCCCACTCGTCGAGCATCTGCGGAATTAGCTCGGGCGGGTCCTGTAAATCGGAGAACAGGTTGATGACGGCGTCGCCCCGCGCGAAATCTAGTCCCGCCATCAAGGATCCCTCCGCGCCGAAGTTGCGTGAGTACCGCACGTATTTCCAGCGTGCATCGCGCGCGCACTGTACAACGGCGAGTTCCCCCGTGCGGTCGCGGCTACAGTTGTCGAGCAAGATCATCTCACAGCGACAGCGCTCCCGCAGTCCGTCCGCCACCGCACCCACCCGCTCAAAAAGCCGCGGGAGGTTAGCCTCCTCGTTGTAGGCCGGGATGATGAAGGAGAGCAATGGCCGGCCTCCAGATTCGGAGACCGGTCGAGCGGACGGCGAGGCCGGCACGGCAGGATTCACGGCTTCAGGTGCCCTCCATGTCAAGCGGCTTCACGAAAGGCTCCATGTCTGTGATCGAATGACCAAAAGCCAACTTTGGATAAGCGTTGGCCGAAGTGTCCACCATGACCTGCAACAAAGCAGGCTGTCCGGGGTCTGCCCAGAGCCAATGCACGGCGTCGTCCACGCCTGCCGGATCGGCCACCGTGCGGGCTTCCATGCTGTAAGCCCGGGCCACGGCCTCGAAATCCGGAGCCGAGTATCCCCACAAGGTCGATTGGTAACGACCTTCAAAGTAGCTCTCCTGAAACTGCCGGACCATCCCGTGGCACTGGTTGTTAACGATGACCAGCTTCAGGGGCAGCTTATTACGGATCACGGTCTGCAATTCCTGGATGTTGGATTGGAAGCCGCCATCGCCCGCGACCACGGCCACCGGCCGCTGTCCTCGGTCTGCCAGGCAGGCCCCGATGGCCGCTGGCAGGGCGAAACCCATCGATCCCATTCCCCCGCTGGTCAGGAATCGCTGGTCGCCGTAAAGTTCCAGTGATTGCGCCGCCCACATCTGGTGCTGGCCGACGTCCACCACCCAAGCCGATGCCGCCCGCGCGCCCGGAGCCGCCGAAACCGCGTGCAGGAAGGCGTTGGGGTTAATGCCCGGCACGCCTTTCAGTTCGCCGGTATCAGGCCACTCGGTGCGCAGCCGGTTGATCTCGTTGCGCCACGCCGCGGGGGCCGCCACCTGACCTACCTTTGGATGGTCAAGCGCCTGCTTGAAAAAAGCGCTGAGCTGCCGGTGGTGGATACGGCAGTCCGTGACGCGGTTGTTCATTTCCGCGAGGTCGGTATCCACCTGGAAGATGCTCTTCTGACCCTTGAATGCCTTGGGGTTCGCGCCCGTCTGGCGCACGTCCAGGCGACTGCCGAGGACGAGCAGGAAATCGCTGGCACCCAGCGCCAGGTTCGCCCAGCGGTTGCCGTAGGAGCCGATCATGCCGACGCGCAACGGATCGTCGTAGGCCAGCACGTCGACCGCCATCAAAGAATTTACCGCCGGGACCCCGGCCTGGTCGATGAACTCGCGGCAAGCGGCCGCCGCCTTGCCCGAGCGCACGCCGCCTCCCACCAGGATGAGCGGACGCTCGCTCCGGGCCAGATGCGCGAACAGATCGTCGTAAAATTCGGCGTCCTCCACCCCCTCGCTCGGAGCGTGGATTGGGGCGTCCGGCAGTTGGCCGTCGGTCGCATCCCGCTGCACATCCATCGGGATGTCGAGCAGCACCGGCCCCGGCCGTCCTTCCACCGCCAGCGCAAAGGCGCGCCGGAGAGCCTCGGGCAACTCCTCGGCGGAATTGACCATCCAGGCCGCTTTGGTAATCGGTTTGGCCATCGCCACGATGTCCGTTTCCTGAAAGCCGAGCTGACGCACCATCCGCTCACCTTTTTGCTCGTGCCGATTAACCTGCCCGGTAATGAACACCGCCGGCGACGAGTCGAAATAACAGGAGCCGATGCCGGTGAGCAGGTTGGTGGCGCCGGGTCCGCTGGTTGCCATGGCGACACCAGGCACTCCGGTCATGCGACCGATGCCCTCAGCGGCGAAAGAGGCTCCCTGCTCATGATGCATGGAAACCACGCGCACGCGGCCTGCCTGGTTCAGCGAATCGAGCAGGTGCGTGATCATGCCGCCAGACATCTCGAAAACGCACCGCACATCCTGCGCGTCGAGGAATGCGGCGACGTAATCGCTGGCTTTCATTTTTTGCATGCGAAGAGATGGAGAACGAAGTCAGCGAACGGCGGCAGGGCTTTGCGAACGCGCAAACGCGGTGATTCGCTCAACCATGTAGTCCAACATGGCCGGAGTCAGGCCAGGGTAGACGCCGATGAAAATCGCCTCATTCATGATGCGGTCGGCTCCCGCCATGCCGTTGACAACGCGCAGGGCCTCGGGCCGTTCGCGACGCAGTTGCACGAAGGCGGGTTGGCGCAGCAGGTTGCCGCCGAAGAGCATCCGGTTGCCGATCTTGGCCCCATCGAGCATGCGCGCCACGTCCGTGCGCGAGAAGGGGGCGTCCGGCCGCACGAGCAGCATGAACCCAAACCAAGAGCAGTCCACCCGGCAGCCGGTCTCGTCCCAGGTAAAGCCGTCGTCCGCCGACCAGCCCGTGGCGTGCGTCGGCAGCGAGAACTCGAAGAACTCCTCCAGCGGCGCGAGTCCCCGGCGCAAGGTTTCCCAGTTGTTCTTCCGCGCCTCGACGAACGCGGGCAGCTTGTCGAGTTGGCAGCAGCCGATGGCCGCCTGCGGGTCGAGCGGCTTCAGGTTGTAGCCGAGGTGGCTGTAGATGTATTTGTGATCGTAACCCGCGGGCAGTTCACCCAGCTGCCAGCCAAAGCGTTTGCGGCAGGTGTTGTCCATGCCGCTTGCGCACCAACAGTCCCGACCCCAGTCACGGAAGCTCTCGACGAGAACTTTGAGCTTCATGTCGCGCACGACGTTTACCGCGCCGCCCTCGCCGAGCGTCAGGTGGTGCGGTGGGTAAAAGGATTGCGTGGACAGGTCACCCCAGGTGCCCGTGGGCTGCGTCGTGTCGCCGAGCTTGTAGGTACAGCCGAGCGCGTCGCAATTGTCTTCGATCAGCCACAGGTCGTGCCGCCGGCAGAACTCCGTGGCGATGCGCAGGTCAAAGGGATTGCCGAGGGTGTGGGCAAACATCAACGCCTTGGTCTTCCCCGGCACGTAGGCTTCCTCGAGAGCGGCAAGGTCGGCGTTGCCCGTGACGGGGTTGTTATCCAGGAACACCGGCACCGCGCCGGTCTGAATGATGGGAGCCACCGTGGTGGGAAAACCAGCGGCGCAGGTGATGACCTCGTCGCCGGGACGCAGCCGGCGCTCGTCGGGCAGCTTGTGGCTGGTGAGCGCGCTGACGGCCAGCAGATTGGCCGACGAACCGGAATTGACCAGCAGGCTGCGCTTGATCCCCAGAAACCTGGCGAGCCGCGCCTCGAAAACGTCGCCTTCCTTGCCCAGCGTCAGCCAGAAGTCGAGCATCGAGCCGACCCCTGCCTCCACCTCGTCCTCCGTAAAGACGCGCCCCGCGTAGGGCACGATGGTCTCGCCGGGAACAAAGGCGGGGCGGCGGGAAGCGTCGCCAGTCTCGTAGCCGGGCCGCTGCGCCGCATGCACGCGGGCGGCGTATTCGCGGGTTAGTCTCAGGATCTCGCTTTTCAGTTCCTCGGGCGTGTTCATCGGACGGTCCGGGGATCAGATGGCCCAGGAAATTCCCAGACGCTGCGCGGCCTGGGCGTACGCGTCAATCTGGCTGCGCGTCAAATCGGCGATTCCCTCCGCGGACCCATCGGACAGCGTTTCCGCTTGGCGATACCACTTCACCGTCGCCGCCACCGTCTCCGAAAAAGACCAGGTCGGAGCCCACCGCAGGAAGTGGAAAGCTTTATCGATGGTCAGGTTCAACCGCCCCGCCTCGTGCACCGCGCGCGGATCTGCCTGGTCGAGCCACCGGCCGGGCCAATGGCGCAGGATTTCTTCCACCAGTCCGGCGACGGTGCGGTTCGACGCGAGCGGGGGGCCGAAGTTGAAAGGGGCCCCCAGCTCTCTCAGCGCAGCGGCGTTCCCGGCCGCCTGGGCATGGAGGATTTGCTGGCCCAGCAACAGATAGCCGCTGAGCGGCTCCAAAACGTGCTGCCAGGGGCGGGTGCTGGTCTTGTTGCGCACCGGGATTGGCTCCCCTGCACGCAGCGCCCGCACGCAGTCGGGCACGATCCGGTCCGCGGCCCAGTCGCCGCCGCCGATGACGTTGCCGGCCCGCGCACTCGCGACCGCCACCGGCACGCCGTCCGCGAAGAACGACCGACGGTAGGAGGCGACCGCCAATTCCGCGCAGCCTTTGCTGGCGCTGTATGGATCGTGCCCGCCCATCGGATCCTCCTCGCGGTAGGCGTGAACCCATTCGCGGTTCTCGTAGCACTTGTCGGTCGTCACCATCACGACCGCGCACGGCCGGCGGCTCTCGCACCGGATGGCTTCCAAGACGTTGACGGAACCGGTCACATTCGTCTCGAATGTCCCTCTGGGGTCAGCGTATGACCAGCGCACGAGCGGCTGGGCCGCCAAATGGAAAACCACGTCCGGCTGCACCCGCTCGACCGCTGCGGCCAGCGACGTGAATTCGCGCACGTCGGCGCGCCCATCTTCGGCGAGCCGTTTGCCGAGACCCAACTGGACGAAAAGCGACGGCTCGGTCGGCGGGTCCAGCGCATACCCGGCCACGCGCGCCCCCAGGCTCAGCAGCCACTCGGCTAGCCACGCTCCTTTGAAGCCGGTGTGCCCGGTGAGCAGCACGGTCCTGCCCCGATAGAAGTCTTGGAATAACACGCGGATGAAAGCCGACGGCTCAGTCCTCCCAGAGTTTCCAGGGCGCGACCCCCTCCTGCCAGAGGCGGTTTAAATACTGGGCTTCTTGGTAAGTATCCATCGGTTGCCAGAAGCTTTCGTGCTTGTAAGAATTTAGCTCGCCATCGCGAACCAAGTCGGAGATCGGCTGGCGCTCGAACATCATTCCCGGATCGTCGGGCAGGTAGTCGAAGAGCCGGTGGTCGCAGACCATGAAGCCGCCGTTGATGTAGGATTCTTCCATCTGGGGTTTTTCGTTGAACGTGTGGATGTGGCCGCCGTCATCGATGCTCATTGCGCCGAAGCGGCCGGCGGGGTGCACGGCGGCGACGGTGCAGACTTTACCCTTGGCGCGGTGGGCTGTGATGCCGGCGTTGATGTCGATGTTAGCCACCCCGTCGCCGTATGTAAGCAGGAAGGACTCGCCCTTCGGAATGTATTTTTGGACCAATTTGATGCGGTAGGCCGTCATGGAGTCTTCGCCCGTATCCGCGAGCGTGACCGTCCAATGCTCTTCCCCGTGGGTGGAGTGGAAAGTAACGGCAGGCTCGCGACCCAGGCTGAGCGTGGCGTCACAGGTGTTCCACAGGTAGTTGCGAAAGTATTCGCGGATCATCTCCGCCTTGTAGCCCAGGCAAAGGATAAACTCGCTGTGCCCGTAATGGGCGTAAAGCTTCATGATGTGCCACAGGATCGGCCGCCCGCCGATTGGCACCATCGGCTTCGGGCGGAACTCGGTTTCTTCGCGCAGGCGAGTGCCTTTACCGCCGCAGAGAATCACGACTTTCATCGAAAGAGGATCAGGCAAGCGAACACGGAAAGCAACCGGCTTGCGGCGGCGCGGGTCTGGATAAGAAGTGACCGACCCCGCGCATCTGGCAAGAGGGCGGGACAATCTCTCGGTGGCGAAAGACCTGCGGGCGACCGGTGGCGCAATTCACGGGATTGAACCGGCGGGGGCAGGTCCCTGGGTGACGAACGAAAAAGGGCTGGCGGCAACCCGGTCGGATCGCCGACTTGGTGCTTGGGCACTCGTGGGCGGCCCGGCAGCACCGGGGGCCAGGCCGGAAGCCCGAATATCTGTGACCATTAAGGCAATTTCGCGAGGGTCCAGCGGCACGTCGGCCCGCCGGGCGGGCGGCTGGTTTGTGCGCAGGTGCAGGAGGTTCCATCCCGGCTTGAGCGTCAACGACAGGGGCCCCAGAGAACGGGCGACGTTCGCGGCCAGCTCCACGATGGCGAGTTCCTTGCCATGGTGGCCGACGCGCAGCGTGCGGGCCGTGGGAGAGGCAACCACGAAACGGATCTCGGCGGGCACCGCCGGCGGCAGCGAGGGGGAGCGATAGAGGGCGATCACCGCGTCGCCACGGGTCCAGCACAGCAACTCGCCGGTGGGAAGCTCTTCCGGGGGCCACCAGCCCCTGGCCAACGAAATGTTAGCCGTGTCCGGCAAAACGGGCGCATCGTTCCCGGGTGCCGGGCTGGGAGGAAGAAGCACAAAGGCCAAATCCGCTTTCGGCGACAAGAGCGTGGGCTGGCCGGCGGCACCGGAAAGCGCCGCGAGCAGCGCCTTGGCTTGGTCGGGGTAGGCAGCGCAGGAAACCACGATGCCGCGAAACCCGAACCGGCGCAGGTTGGCCACCATTCTGTCGGGCGGCAAGCGCGCACAGGTCCGCTGCCAGGCATCGCGATAATCTCCGCGCATGTTGCCAAAGGAGAAACGCAGAGTCGACGGCTGGGTCACATAGAGTTGCAACGGCGCATAGGTGTCTTCCTGGTGGGACGGCAGCACCTCGGGGAAATCAACGGCCGGCAGATTGAAGAGCATGGCCCCCTTTCCCGCTGCTGCTTCGAGGCGAGTCACGAACGAGCCGTAATCGTTCCATTCCTTCCCGATGGCAGCCACCGTTGGCTTGGACCAGCGGAGCGCTTGGAGTTCCCAGCCGGCAGCTGCCAGGGAGAGGACCGTCCCCGCCCAGCCAGCCCAGCGTCGCCACCGGATTAGCCCGGTCAAAACGTCCGCGAGGTAAAACAGCAACAACGCTAGGATAAAGATGCTGAAGCGATCTGCCCCGCGCAGAAAGTATGCGCCGGTCAACAACGAACCCACCCCAAGCACGCCGCCTACCATTCCCACCAAAACGATCCACGCGATGGGGACCGCATACACCCGCACCGGATGCGACAACCGCCCGCCGCCGCCCAGCAAAAAGTTTCGGAGTGTCGTCCCGGCCAAGAGCAGCGCCGCCACCATCCCCGCGACGCCTAGAAATGCCATCGGATATTCCGCCGTGACAAGTTTTTGTGCGTTGTAGATAACGGCTTTTTGTTCAAAGAACGGCCAGTGCCAATGCAACGGCAGCAAAAGGTCCAGCGGTTTGAGCGCGTAGCGTTCGATATCCGCGTAGGAGCGCTGGGCGCTGAGGGCCCCCCGGTAGTGGACGGCTTGATCCAGCAAGGTATCCGCCTGCATGGAAATAAACGCTGCCACCAGCACCGCTCCCAGTGCCGCCGGTCCCAGCACGACGCGCCACGACCGTCGCCGGAGTGCTTGAGCGACAAACGCCAAGCCGAGAAATTGTCCGAAGATAAACGTATAATATGGGTTTTGCAGGCCCGTGAGCACCGCTACCCCAATGGCCGGAAGCGCCCGACGCTGGTTCTTGAAAACTCCCCGCGCACTGAAGCTTTGGGCGATGACCATCCAACAAAGGGGAACTTGCCAGCAGTAGCCGACCGTCAGGTGTCCCAGGCCGCGCAGAAAGATGAAATACGAGCATCCGAAAAGCAGCGCGCACACCATCGAGGGGAGGCGCCGCTTGCCGAGCCGGCGGCTAGCCAGGTAGAACGCCGCCGCACCTAACGCGTGCGCAGCCAGCATGACCAGATTTGTCGCGGCCGGCAATCCGGTCAGTCTCGCCACGATCCCCGTCGTCCACAGAAGAAATTCTTCGGTGATCGGCCAACTGTTCCACTCCGCTCCAAACGGAGCCCCCAGCCGGCGGGGCGCTTTGAACATCCAGGGAGTGAAATCGCCTTCTGTTGCCGCCTGCGCACCGCCCAGAATGATAAGGCTATCCCCGCCAAACGAGGCGGGCTGATTCCAATGCTCGGGGGTGAGGCGGTGATAAAACCAGCACCACACCAGGGCCGCCGCCAAGGCCAGGGCTCCGGCAATCAGCGCGTCGCGGGAAGCGCGTCGATTGGAAAAGAAAGAGACTCTCAAAGCTAAACGCTTGGCAAATGGGCGGCCTTAGGTAAACAGGATGACCGGAAGGCGGCAACCGGAAATTTCCGCGCCTGAACCCCCGGTAAACGGCCCTTCGCCCAGCGCAACGCTCGGGGATTCCGGAAGACTTTGGCTTCCCTTTCTGCCGGTTGGTTCTATCGTGCCGGCCGTGTTCTCCGGCGGTTCGCGGGCCTTTGCTGCGCATTACCGCGGACCGAAGCCGCATAAAGGCAGATTTCCATGATGATTGATCAACCTCTCCATCGTCCCACCTCCGCGGCGCCGGGTATTTCTTGGCGGGGGGAATTCTTGATCTATGCCCTGGCAGCGCTGCTTGCTTTTGGCGCGGCCGCTTGGGCGTTGCAACTCTGGCAGGCAGACCTGTTTGTGCCCTTCGACTACGAGGGAGACGGTCTGTTGAACATCATGATAGTCAAGACCATCATTGAAAAAGGTTGGTATTTGCAAACCGATGCCCTCGGCGCCCCGGCGGGCATGATGCTCTACGACTACCCGGCGGGCGACAACCTGGTGTGCGCCATGATCAAGGGCATGTCGTTGTTCACCTCCGACCCCGTGTTGCTGACGAACCTTTTTTTTCTGCTCACCTTTCCGCTGGTGGCCGTCACCGCCCTGTTCACGGGCCGCCAACTCGGTTTGTCGGCGGCCCCGGCGGTGCTGATCAGCTTCCTCTACGCGCTGTTGCCTTATCATTTTTGGCGCGGCACGACTCACCTGTATTTCTCGGCCTATTTCTTGGTGCCTCCGGCCATTCTCATCACTTGGTGGGCTTCCTCGGGCAACCTCCTGAGGCACCGCTGGCGGGTCTGGTTCAGCCTGGGCACGTGCGTGTTGCTGGGCTGTAACATGGCTTATTATCCCTTTTTCGCCTGCTTTTTTTTCGTGCTGGCGGCGATCATGGCTTGGCGGAGACGTGACCGGCGGCATGCGTTAATGGCGAGCGTGCTGATCGCGGTGACTTCGGCGGTGCTGGTGCTCAACCTGGGGCCAAACATCCTCTACGCCTACAAATACGGCGCCCCCGCGAGCGGCAGGCGGTATTCCTATGAGTCCGAAATAGCCGGACTCAAAATCGCGCAGCTTCTATTGCCCGTCACCGGCCACCGGATCCCCGCGCTCGCCCGCCTCAAGGCGAACTACGACGCAACGCATCCGCTGGTCAACGAGAACGACTGGGTTTCGCTGGGCTTCGTCGGCGGTTTGGGTTTTCTGATCCTAGTTGGTTGGGCGCTGTTCATCCGTCATCCCTCGCCGCTGGCGATGGGCGACTCACTCGGAACATCGAGTGAGCCCCCGCTTCAGGAGAGCTTCGGTTTGCTGATCGAACACCTGAGCGTCTTCAACGTCGCCGCCGTAATACTGGCTACCATCGGCGGATTTTCCGCGTTGTTTGCGGTCCTTGTGACGCCGCAGATCCGCGCTTTCAACCGGATCAGCACATTCATCGCCTATTTCTCGCTGCTGACGGTCGCGCTCGGCCTCGAGTGGTTCGCCCGCCGGAAGGTGCGCACCCGCGCCGCCGCCGTCGGCTTCGGCGTGGCCTTGGCGGCCCTTGGAGGCATCGGCCTGCTCGACCAGACCGGCGCCAACGCACAGCGCAACTGGCACGAACTGAAGAGCAAGTTTGTCAGCGACCGCCGGTTTTTCTCCGAAGTGCAGGCTGACTTGCCAGCGGGCGCGATGGTATTCGAATTGCCTTATGCACCGTTCCCCGAGTATGGCGCGGCGATCAACCAGATGATCGAATACTCCCCGTTCCGTCCGTATCTGCATACGCACGGCCTGCGCTGGAGCTACGGGGTGATCAAAGGTCGCTCAGGAGATCTCTGGACGCGGAACACGGCCGCTCAGCCGCCCGAGCAGATGCTTGCCACGCTGCGCCGCGCGGGTTTTTCGGCCATCTTTCTTGATCGTTCGGGATATGCTGACCGTGGCGCCGCTCTGGAAGCCCAGTTGCAAGGCTTGCTCGGCAACCATCCTCGGTCGGACTCGCAGGGGCGCTTCTCATTTTTTAAGTTCCCGGCCGCGGCCGGTGGTCCGGCGCCGGCGCTAGTCCGTCTTCCGCTGGTGCCCCCCGAGTGGTCAGGCGGATTTTACAGCCTAGAAACATCGGCCGACGGTAAGAATAACTGGCGCTGGTGTGCATCGTCTGGCGAAGTGCGATTTTCCAATGAAACCTCTACCGACCGGCAGGTGCGTCTGACGGCGCTTCTGAAATCTAGCACGGAAAAACCAGTCAAGCTACATATTCATGGAGACGGCCCGGACGAGAGTCTCGTCATCAATCCGGCGGGCGCGGCATTCTCGAAGGTTGTCGTCTTGCGACCAGGCATCACCACCCTTCGATTTTCCTGCGATGGTGTTCCCATCCCCAATCTTACGGGTGATTCACGGACGCTGATATGGCGCGTGGACGATTTTGTAATGGAGGATGCAGATTGACCACCCGTGCAAGCTGACCTGGAAGGTCGCCGGTTAACCAGTGCCACCCTCAAACCAACGCTGGCCGGTGGAGGTGGAAGATTAGGGCGGTTTCCGATTCGATAAGCCACGCGGAATCGATCCGGTCTCCACGGGATCTGCGCTTTCCTGGCTGACCCATTCAGCTGCCCGGACGGGTCGATTGCGTCCAGGTCAGGGTCCGGCGGATGGAGTCGGGCAAGGAGATGATTTGGCGCAGGCCCAGTTCTTCCCAGGCCCGCCGCGTCGATGGCACGTAACGGCCGTGAGAAGACAAGGTTGTCGTCGCCGCAGCACCCGGCTTGCCCGCGTGTTCGATTGGCACGGGGGCCACGCCGGGAACCTCCGTCTGCGCCACCAATGCGGCCGCCTCGGACACCGAGCAAGCGTCCTCCGACCCGACGTTGTAGGCGCGCCCAGGCGCGCCGCGGAAGAGAATCGTCCATAGCCACACCGCCAGATCGGCTGCGTATAAATATGAGCGCACCGGCTTCCCATCGCCTTTGACTTGGATGGGCTTTCCCGCGATCCGGTCGCCCAGGAAATTGCCGATGGCAAAGTGGCCGTCGAGCGGCAGGTGCGGACCTACAAACGCGAACGCCCGCGCGACCGTCGCGGCTAGGCCGTCGCGCCGAGCGGCGCAGGCGCAGAGCAGTTCCGAGGCCCGCTTGCCCTCCCCATACGTCGCATTGACCCCCATGGGATCTGGAGCACCGGAATAATCTTCTGTAACTTGCGGCATGGCATCTGGTTGCGGGCCATACACGGCCCCCGAAGAAGTGAAAAGAAACCGCTTCGCACCCGTCTCGCGAGCGAAGGCCAGCGTGCGTTCGGTGCCGCTAATCTCTGCTTGGAACAGCCTCTCCACGTCGCGGGCGCCCGGCGCGGCGACGGCGGCCGTCGCCGCATGGAGAACCGCGCCGAACCCATGGGTAGCTATCTCCGGCCATCCTGCTTCACGGAGCTGGTCGTGCACGGTCGCCACGTCGAGACTACGCACGTCGCCGCGCACAAGCGCGATGCTCGGATCAACCGCCAAGTGAGGAAGACGACGCCGGAAGGCATCAGGGTCTCGGGTCAACACCGCGACCTGAGCGCGGAGGCGCAGGACGGTGTTCGCGTGGGCAAACGTTTCCAACAACCAGCAGCCGAAGAACCCCGTTCCGCCGGTGATGAACAGGCGCCGCGCCGGCCCCCACTCCTCCCACAGGGCGGACGTATGCTGGAGGACGTGTTCCCGATCCGCGGTGCTCAGCGGCAGGGAGGAGTGCGGTGTCGTGTCTTGCCACATATCTAAATCCTCTCCACGGGAAACTTTGGCATCAGAACAAGGTCCCGCTTGAACTTGGTCGCCGCCGGGGCGCGAGGCGGCTGCCTCTTGTGTCCATTCCATGCTCGGGGACTAGAACCGGACAAAAGTATAAAGGGATCGGGAGGCTTGGATGCCGGCATGAAACATGGCCCGCGTGCCCTTTACAAGGCCGGCTGGAAAGCGCGGTGCTCAAGATTTCCGAGCCATCACCTCCGCATAGAAACGCAGAGTTTTCTTGGCCGTATCCGCCCAAGTAAATTTCGCGGCCTGACGCCGGCCGATTTCTGCCCGCGGCTCCCGCGGAGTTTCTTCGACCTCTAGCATGGCCGCGACGATGGTCTCGGGAGCGGCGGGGTTGACGTAGCGCACCGCGTCGCCCCCGACCTCGGGCAGGCTCGTGCGATCCGAGCAGATCACGGGGCAGCCGTGGCTGAGCGCTTCCAGCACCGGCAGGCCGAAGCCCTCATACCAACTTGGGAAAACCAGGCCCCGGGCCCGGCGATAAAGGGCGCTCAGTCCGGTGTCATCCACGTATCCCAGACAGCGCACGGCGCCGGCGGCCTCCGCACGGGAGAGGCCCACCCGGAGGGCATCGGATTTCCACCCGGCCCCGCCCACCACGACCAAGGGGGCGGGCGAGGCGCTCCGGGCGCGATACGGGCCCAGGGCCGCCAGCAACGCCTCGTAGTTTTTGCGCGGCTCAAGCGTGCCAACCGCCAGCCAGAACGGCTCCGAGGGCGATAGGCCGCCGGGAAGTTCCGTGGCTGCCTCGGGCGGCACCGCGCGGGCGCCGTGGTGAATGATAGCGTGGGGCATCTCTCTTTCCTCGATCCAGCCGGGCAGGAAGCGCTCAAACTCATCCCGCGCGCTTTGCGAGATGAATAGGAGCCCGTCCGCGTTGAAAAGCGCTCCCAGCGTGCCCGCCTGGCATACCCTTCGATTGGCTTCCGTAGCAAACTGCGGCACCGCCCAAAATGCCAGATCGTGGACGGTGAAGACCGTTTTGGCGCCGGCGACCCGAGGCGCGCGGACACTGGCACCGTGGATGATGTCCGGCCGTCCCAGCCGGGGATCAGCGGGATTCGCCCAGACTTGCCAAGCCTCGGCCGCGTCCAACGCCCGCAGCGGCATGAAAACGTGGGGTGCATGAATTTCGGTGCCCCTGGCGCAGGACGCGTTCACCCAGTCTCCGAAATGGTGGTAGAGGATTAGCTCGTGCCGCCCCGCCGTTTCCTCCGCCAAGGCACGTGCGAGCGAGTCGGCATACCAGCCGCAGCCGGCGCGCTCCACGCAAGTTTGGGCGACGTCGAAGCCGATGCGCATGAGAAATCGGGAACGTTTCCTCAGATGCCCACGCTCGCCAGATGCGGCTCCATGGATTCCCGCAGCGCCGCATCCACCGGAATGCCGAACTCGCGCGCGTAGAGCAGAAGATGGCCGGTCCAGCGCACGACGAACGCGCGCCGCGCCGCCGCGTCCGGCCGCGTGGGAACCTGCTCTTCGGCACGGTAGTGGGCCAAGTGGCGTAGCCAGCGGTGCACCGGGGCGGGGGAGGCAGCGTAATGCTGGATCACCCGCAGAATCTCGCGGTGCACCTTAACGCGCGCGCCGAGGGTCTTGGTTTGGTCGTGGAGCCTCGAGCCCGCCAAGGGCGCTTCTCGCTCGAGGTAATCGAAGGCCTGCACGCGGCCGGCGCGGAGCCAATACTCGTAATCCATCGCGTAGTGCAGTTCAGGATCGAAGACGCCAAAACGCTCGATCAGCTCTCTTCGCCAGAAAACCGCGGGCTGGCAGATGTAGCAGGTTTCCAGCAGGCGCGCGTAGTTCCAGGGCTCCGTAGGATAGTCTTCCAAATGACTGCCGTCCGCGCGAAGATGGTGAGCGCGTCCATACGCCGCCAAGGAGCGCGGATGATCGCGAAAGTGCCGGCGCACGATCTCCAGCACGCCCGGCAGGTAAACGTCATCGCTGTTTAGGTAAGCGAGAATATCTCCCCGGGCACGCCGCAGGCCCTGGTTGATGGCATCCGCCTGGCCGCGATCCCGGCGCGAAACCGAAAAGCAGCGCCCCTTGTATTCGCGCAGGATCTCCGCTGATCCATCCGTGCTGCCCCCGTCGAAAACGAGCAGTTCGACGTCCGCGTCCGCTTGCGTCAGGACGCTCTCCAGGCACGCGCGCAGGTAGATCGCCTGGTTGAAGCTGGGAACCACCACGGAGATCTTCATTCGAGGGAAAAAAGGTCGAGCGGAGGAAGGCCCTCCGGGATCAGCCGCACCAGCGCGCAGCACACGCCGTGGCGGCGCGGGTCGGACTGCGGCGCCAAGCCGGCAGCATCTGGCACCCGCAGATGAAGCGGCTGGGTGCCGGGGTAGAGGTCGAAGGCGATCAGCCCAGGCACTCCCGCCGGCAAGTCGTAGGAGCCATACGCCAAGTCGCCGGCCCGCGCGATTAGATAGCGTGGTTGCGGCAAGGCCTGCGTACGAATTTCCAGCCGGCACCGGCTGGCCAGGGGCGGCAAGCCGACAAACGCATGGTTCTCGACCCACCCGTCGCCATGGATTCCCAGGACGAAGGGAATCCGGGGGAGCGCCGCCGCCGCCCGCAGGCGCTCCAGGAGCCGAGCTCCCCCGCGCGCGGGCGAGCATTCCCCAAGGTAGACCGCACTGCCCGCTCGCAGTTCGGCGCGAAGCCCTGGATCCTCGGCTAGGCGGGTCAGCGCTCCGGCCAGCAGGTCGGGCCGCTGGGGATCAATCGTCAGCCAGGAGCCTCCACCCTCGCCCGCCGCCGAAGGCGCGCTTGCCGCCACCGGGACGCCGCGTTGCGCCGCCTCGATCAGCATGGTCTCAGGCGGTGCTTGCAGGGCGGGGAAAATCACGGCGCCGGCTTTGGGCCAGAGCAAGTCCCGCGGGCCGGGGTCGAACCGCACGTGGGAGCTGACCCCGAGCACGCGAGCCAGGGCGCGCAACTCCGGCGTGCGGGCGTGCTCAGCGGCTCCAAGGAGCAGGCGCCAAAGCGGGTTGCCGGAGGCGATGGCGCGGTGCCGGTAGATCCGATAGGCGACGAGGAGCCCCTCGTAGTTTGCCTCGACATCCGGCTCAGCTGGATACAGAAAGGCAGCCGGGCACTCCCCATTGCCGGTCGGCGGCCCGAAGCGGTCGGGCGGCGCGGCGACAGGCACGACGAAGAGCCTCTCGGCCGGGATCCCGAAGCGTTCCCGCAGCGCGGCGGCCAAGCGCGCGGACGAACATTGGATCAGCGCGGCGCCGAGGCGGAGATCGGCCGCCACGTCTTCCCACGAGGGAGGCGTGGCGCCGCCTTCGTCCCAGGCGACTCCCACCAGCGGCACCCCGCCGCGCAGGAAGGACGCCGGACGTCCGGGCGCATAGATGACGTCGGCCTTCACCCGCAGCCCAAGGCCGAGGAGCGGCTCGCGCCACACTTTTTCGTTGGGCCGCAGATCGGATTCGTCGAAGGCGGCGCCCTCCGCTCCCGGCGACACGCAAAGGACTTCATCTTGAAGGCGGACAAGTTGCGCCCGCACCCACGCGTGCGACTCAGGCGTGACAACAAAGATCGCCTTCACGCTGGATCCCGCCTGATGCAGGAGGGATCGGATCAAGGCACAGGCCAGCCGGCTGTTCGCGGCGCCGACCCCGGGAAACGGGGATTCGCAGCAATCGATCAGCAGCCGCAAAACAGGGCGATCGAAGGTCATGCCGGGGGCAGGCTGGATTCCGAACGTTTTTCCGTGACCAAGGCGGCTAAAACGCGACGGGCAAGCTTGAGTTCGCCGTCTTGGCACTGGACCTCAGCGAGCAGGAGGGCGGCCTGTTCCTCGGCTCTCGCCAAACGTTCGGTCGGAACCGCACGATCATCCGCGGCGACTATGAGGGAAGCCGCGGCGGGAACGTCGGAATTTGCGTGCAATTGCTCAGTCAAGCGAACAATTTGACGCATTCGGGCAGCGCTGTCCTGCGCCAGCAGGCGGTGCCGGCGTCCCGCCACGCCAAGGCGTCCAGCGGTCTCACTTTCGAGGGCGCGCGCCTCAACTTGGCGGCGGTTCCCCGGAGTTGCTTCGCGCAGCAGCCACGTCAGCGCCGTTTGGGCCGGCTCGGGAGGAATGGTCTTCAGACAGGGAGCGTCCCCGAACGGACAGTCCCACCCGCAGCCGAAGCATTCCATGGGCTGAACCACCGCCGCGGCGGCCCCTTCTCCGGCAGGCAGGAAGCGCGGCCAGGTCCCGCCCCCGTAGATGGCCGCTACCGGACGTTCCATCGCCGCGGCGGCGTGCAGGGCCCCCGTGTCGTTGCCCACATAGGCCCGCGCCAGGGAGAGCAGGGCCGCAAAGCGCGGGAAGTTTCCCCGGGATCCCAGATATGCGGCGACCCGGCCGGCGCCGGCGGCCCGCGCCCCGGCAACGGTTTCGGCGATGCGCATCTCCTCCGACTCCGCCCCCAGCACCACGGCGGGCAAGCCCAAGGTACGCTCCGCCCAGGCAATCAGCTCGCCGAAGCGCGGAGCTGGCCACGCCTTGATCGGCACGTTCGCGGTGCCGGCGGGGCAGAAGGCGAGAAACTTTTCCGGCCCCAGTCCGCGCTCCGCCAGCCAGTCCAGCGCCTCGCGGCGAAATGGCTCGGGGACGTGAAGTCGCGGCTTGGTCGGCGAGATCGCAACGCCCGTCAATGCCGAAACGAGCGCGAGCCCCTTCTCCGGCTCCGCCGATTCCACGGACGCGACGACGCGCTCGGGAAAGAGCGCCTCCAGCTCATCGAGGGGGGGGGCCGGCCGGGAAGGGAACAGCCCCCCCAGGGCCCGGGCCGTGGCCTGCGCGGAGCCCACTTCGAGGGGTTCGTTTCCCAGCCGGACCCGGCGGGCCGCCGGAGCAAAGGCGGCAGCCAGCTACTCGATCCCGGTGGCGCTGAAGCACGCGCCTACCACCACATCAGGAGCGAATTCTTCCACCGTGTGGCGCAGCTCGTCCACTTCGTCGTCGTCCGCCGACGGCAGCTTTCGGTAAGGCTCGCATGCGGTCTTCATCCATTCGAGCCGCCGCGGAAACAGCGCGGCCAAATCGTGATAGGAGGTGCGCGCGAGAAGCCCGACCTCGGCCTTCGGCCACGTCTCCAGCAGGCCGCGCAGCGCGGGCTCAAAAAGGATCAGGTCGCCGTAGGTGTCTGGGCGCACGAGCAGGATGCGACGACCCGAAGCCGGGGCGCGATGCGTCCTGGCCGGACGCCCGCGGGCGGACAAACGCCGCAGCGACGCGCGCAGGCGGGAAAAGAAGCTGGGCATCGGTGGGTTTACCCGGCTCGCGGCCGGTAAGTTGACGGTTCGCGCCAACCAGAAAGCGCGGTCAAAGGCGGCGACACCCAGCCGCCAGGAACACGGCGGCAAAGGGGGGCGAAAGAAAAGCGCGAGGGACTTCTTGTCAATGTTGGCAGACGGCCGCTTGTGCCAGGGACTGGCGCTCACGGCGTTTTCGACGAAGCCGGAGGCAACAGGCTCACCGCGCGAAGCAGGCGCACAGTCCGATGCTGATTGATCTGGGTGAGCTGCCCCTCTAGCCCGGCGGCGGAGGCCCGCGCCGAACCCAGGTCGGCGTCACGCTGGCGAAGCTCCGCCTGCTGCGCCTGCCGGTCGGCGTCGCTCTCGGCCAGACGCCGGTGCAGCTCGTTGATCACCTCCAGGCGCGCCTGCCGGTCGGCGTCGCTCTCGGCCAGACGCCGGTGCAGCTCGTTGATCAC
>CALMOL010000055.1:0-3717 GCA_937871685.1 uncultured Verrucomicrobiota bacterium | reverse complement strand
CTCCAGGCGCGCCTGCCGGTCGGCGTCGCTCTCGGCCAAAAGGGCCGCATGCCGCTTTGCCGCCTCGCGCGCAGCTTCGTTTTGCTGCGCCAACTGTGCGGCTTGGGATTCAATCACCGCGAGCCTGGCGTTGCGGTCCTGTTCGGCCCCCGCTAGGCGCTCGTGAAGGCCGGCGATTTGGCTGGCGTGGAGCCGCGCATCCTCGGATCGCGCGGCATCCAGGCGGCTGAGCTGCGCCCCCTGCTCTTCCAGCACGAGAAGTCGACGGGCGCTGTCGGCGCGCACCTGGACGAGCTTGGCGTGGGCGCTTTCCAGGCGGGCGTGCTCGGCCGTGTTGGCGGGCACCTCCACGGTCCAGTTGCGCGAACAACCCGCGGGCTCGGCCAGCAGCGCTTCTAATGCCTCGATCACCGGCCCGGGCGGGATCGTTCGCACGCACGGCGCGTCGCCGAACGAGCAGTTCCATTCGCACCCGAAGCACGCCATGGGCTGGACCACCGTGACGACGGCCGCCGCCGAGATGGGAAGAAATCGCGGCCAGTGGCCGCCCCCGAACACCGCCAGGGCCGGCCGCTCGGCCGCAGTCGCGGCATGCAGGGCGCCCGTGTCATTGCCGACGTAGGCGCGGGCCTGCGAAATCAGGGCAGCCAACCGCTCGAAGCCTCCCGCGCCTCCGGTCCACACCGCCGTACGCTTGGCCCCCCCGGCGCGCGCAGCCGCTCGAACGGCTTCCAGCTGGCCACGCTCTTCCGCGGCGCCGAGGAGGAGGGCTGGCAAGTCGTGCGTTTTCTCCGCCCAGGCGATGAGATCGCCGTAGCGTTCCGGCGGCCACGCCTTGATGGCGACGTTTGCCGTGCCGGCCGGGCAGCAAGCGAGGAAACGCCCGGGCTCAAGACCGACGCAGCGCAGGCTTTCCTCCGCTTCACGGCGATGTTCCACGGAAAACCGAAGCCTCGGGGACTCCAGCTCACCCGGTTCTCCAGTCAGCTCGGCGGCCAGCGCTTCATTTTTGCTCGCCTCCGGCGCATCCGCCGGCGCGGGCACGACCCGGGAAAACAAGGCCGCCAGTTCAGCGCGCGAGGCCGGCGCCCCCGGCAGACCCGAGGCTGCCAGCGAATTCATGGTTTCCACGTCCAGCTGGCGCTCCCCCAGCGCCACGCGCGCCGCGGCGGGCGCGAGCAAAGCCACCGCGCATTCCAGCCAAGTCGGATTGAAACACGCGGCGACCACGAGGTCGGGAGCAAATTCCTCCACGGCGGCGCGCAGTCCGCGTATTTCCGGGCTTTCTGCCGACGGGACGCGGGTGCGGTAGGGTTGGCAGTCGGTGCGCAGCCATCGGATCTCCTCACCGTAAATCGCCGAGAGCTCCTCGTAGCCGGCGCGAACCAGCATCCCAAGGACCGCTTCGGGCTGCATTTGGCGCAGGCGGCGGAGCACCGGCTCGAAAAGGATCAGGTCGCCAAAGGTATCCGGCCGCACGAAGAGGATTCGGCCGGGCGGGGGGCGGCGCGCGCGCACCTCGATGGCGGCCCCCACCACGTAGTTGTGGTGCGGGCCGGAGCGCAGGTGCCACTCCTTGAACGCGTCCGCGTCCTTGAGGTTCCACTGGGGAGAGGCGGAGGCTTTCCAGGTTCCGGGGGCGGCGGCGAACATCTCCTCGTATTCCCTCATGGTCAGCGCGCGACCGTTCCAAGCGGGAAACGACATCCCCAGTGCCGGCTCGCAGATGTCGAAGGAGAGCGCGAACCGGCCGCCCTCGCGAAGCACGCGCGCCGCCTCGGCCACCGCGGCGCGCTTGTTCGGCTGGTGCTCGATCACCGAGAAGGAGGTGACCACGTCCGCGGAGGCGTCGGGCAGAGGCAGGCGCTCGCCGTCCATGATTTTCCATTCCACCGCCACCCCCAGTTCCACGCGGAGTGCTTCCCACTTCGGAATCCAGCGTGGGTCGGTTTCCACGAGGGTGACCCGCGCGCCGCGGGTGGCGGCAAGCCACCAGGGGAAGGGAAAAATCTCGCTGCCCAAGTCCATCACGTGGAGGCCGCGCCAGGGTAAGTCGCGCAGGCCGTGCTCCCAGAGCCACGGGTATTCCCACGACTTCGACCGGCCGTGGAACTCGCGCAGCCCGTGCCGCACGGCGAAGGCGTTGAGCTCGGCCATGAAGGCGAGGAACGCCGGGCTTTCCAGCTCGACGACCCGGGCAAGCTGCGGGCCGGCGGGGGCGGCGCTCATGCGGCGGCACGGGATACGAGATGGAACTGCATCGGCAGGCGGGCGAGGCCGTAGAAGGGCATCACCTCGCCGGGCTTGGGGTTGATGACCTCGATCGGGCCCAAGCCGTCGTGCACGTCGTGGAAGGCGCCGAGGTTAGCGTCCTCCTCCACGGGCTCCGAGGTTACCAGCGCGTAAGTGTAGCGGCCGGGCTGCACGGCGAAGCCGAGGGAGAACTCCACCAGCAAACGCTCGCCGGCCGCGAGGTCGGGGAACTCCAAGCGCAGCTGCGCGTTGCCGGCGGCGAAGACGAGGGTGCTGGTGCGGTCGTGAAGATTGATGCCCACGTGCGGGGAAACAACGGCCTCGCGAGCGGCCAGCAGCAGGGTGAAGCGCAGCTCGCCAAGCATCTCGACCTGCGGGGCTGTGCCGAACTTGCCACGGTGACACGCGGCCACGATCTCCAGCCGCCGGCCGCCGTGCCGCGAGCGGGCACCGAGCAGAATGTTGTCGCGGATCACGGCGGCGCACGTCGCCTCGAACTCCCCGGCCGGCAGGGCGCCCGCACCGGTGCCCGCGGGGCCGGCGCGCGGCGCGCGCACGGTGGTGACGGCCGAGGCGTAATACCGGGACGCCGCCTCCTCCGGAGGCCCGAGGAAAGCCGTCTCGCCGCGGGAAAGCAGGAGGGCGCGCCCGCACAGGTTCTGCACCGTGCCCAAGTCGTGCGACACGAAGAGTAGCGTGGTCCCCTGCTCGCGCAGCTCGTGCAGGCGGCGGAAGCACCGCTGCTGGAAGAAAACGTCTCCGACGCTGAGCGCCTCGTCCACGATGAGCACGTCGGGCTCCACCACCGTCTGCACGGCGAAGGCCAGGCGCACGACCATTCCGCTGGAGTAGGTTTTCACCGGCTGCTCGAGGAAATCCCCGATGTCGGCAAAAGCCGCGATGCGGTCGAAGCACGCCTCCGTCTCGGTCCGGGAGAGGCCCAGCAGGGCCGCGTTCAGGAAAACGTTCTCCCGACCAGTGAACTCGGGGTTGAAGCCGCTTCCCAGCTCCAGCAGGGCGGCCACCCGGCCGTGCACCTCGACCCGGCCGGAGGTGGGACGGAGCGTGCCCGCGATGATTTGGAGAAGGGTGCTCTTGCCCGAGCCGTTGCGGCCAATGATGCCCACGCTCTCGCCAGCCGCCACCTCGAGCGACACGCCGCGCAGGGCGTGGAAATCCTCTCCCAGCCCCTGGCGGCGGCGCTCCAGCGAGCGCACGACTGGCGCCTGCCGCGCTAGCAAGGGGCGGCTGGCTCGCAACGCCTGCGAAATGAGAGAGAAGTGCAGGCGCGCGGAAGGTGATTTCCAGAGCCGGTAAACCTTGGAAACATCCTCCACGACAATCATCGGGGAACTCACGCTGCCACTTTCCGCTGGGCGCGTATCCTTGCAAAGGAAACGTCCCGCCCGATGGTCCGCCGCCCGCCGCCCAGCGCTCGTCACGTGAACTCTCCCGTTCTTGCCC
>CALMOL010000054.1:1960-18949 GCA_937871685.1 uncultured Verrucomicrobiota bacterium | reverse complement strand
CGCCCGGACAGCCCGCGCCGGCGCCACCGGCCCAGCCCGGACGCCGGCCGAACGCTAGCGCTGCCGCGCCCGCCGCCGCCAACCCGGCCACGCCCTCCGCGCCGGCGCCGAAGAAGATCGAGGCGTCCGTGGTGCGCGTGAACGTCACCAACCAGGCCTACGACCTCATCCGTCCCTGGTCCAAGAAGGCGCCCTTCGCCCGCCGCGGCCTTGGCGCCGTGCTCGCCAAGGGGCGCGTGCTCGTCACGGCCGAGCTCGTCCAGAACCAGAACTACGTCGAGCTGGAGAAGGCCATCTCGGGCGACCGCTCGCCGGCGCGCATCCTCCTCGTGGACTACGAGGCCAACCTCGCCCTCCTCGAGCCCACCGACAAAAAGTTCCTCGATGGCCTCAAGCCCATCGAGCTGAGCACCGAGACCGTGGTGGGCGACCGCGTGGGCGTGCTCCAGCTCGAGCAGAACGATGCGCTCGTCACCACGCCGGGTCCGGTGACCACCATCGAGGTCGCGCGCTACCAGCTCGATGACACGGCTTTCCTGCTCTACCGCCTCGCGGTCTCGCTGCCGCTCAAGGAGTCTTCCTTCACGGCACCCGTGCTGCGGGACAAGGACGCGCGCCTGGCCGGAATGCTCCTGCGCTACACGCCGCAGACGCAGACCGCCGACGTGATCCCCGGCCCGGTCATCGCGCACTTCCTCAAGGATTTCGACTCCGGCAAATACCGCGGCTTCCCCCGCGCCGGCTTCATCTTCGCGCCCACGCGCGACCCGCAGCTCCGCCGCTGGGCCGGCCTCAAGGGCGGCGGCGGCATCCTCGTCACCGAGGTCCTCCCCGGCTCCGCGGCCGACAAGGCCGGCCTCAAGGCCGGCGACGCCCTCCTGAGCATCGGCGAGGTGAGCGTGGACCAGGACGGCAACTACGAGGACGCGCTCTACGGCCGCATCGCCCTCTCGCACTACCTGAACGTGCGGCACTTCGCGGACGAGAAGCTTCCCTTCAAGATCCTGCGCGAGGGCAAGCCGCTCACCCTCGAGGTCGCCCTCGGCCGCAAGGCGCCGGAGGAATATCCGGTGATGCCGTATTTCTTCGACCGCGCGCCGCGCTACGAGATCGTCGGCGGCATCATCCTGCAGGAACTTTCGCGCCAGCACCTCAAGGAATGGGGCGCCGACTGGCGCAAGGCCGCCCCGCAGCGCCTGGTGCTCTACGATCAGCTCCAAGCGCAACTCGTGAAGGAAGGCCGCCAGCGCGTGGTCTTCCTCTCCCAGGTGCTGCCCACCGAGGCCACCGTGGGCTACAACGAGATGGCCATGCTCGTGGTCACCGCCATCAACGGCGTGAAGCTCTCCTCGCTCGACGACGTGGACCGCGCGCTCGCGCAGCCCGCGAACGGCTTCCACAAGATCGAACTGGAGGACCACCCGCGGGAGATCTACCTCGACGCCGCCACGCTCGCGCAAGTGGACGAGGGCGTGCGCCGCACCTACCGCCTGCCCGCCCTCAAGCGGCTGGAATAGGGCGGGAGCGGTCTAACGTGGCGCGTGTCGTTGCTCGGTGACCGAGCCGTCACGCACTTCACGCGTTTTCCGGGATGGAGAACGGTCACGGCACCGGCCCATCACTCGCGGGGAACGCGAGGTGGGCGTCCTTGGCGAGGATGTGCTCCAGGCGGTTCACCACCTCGTCGCAGTCAGCCTCGTCCGCGTAGAGCGGCGCGGGCGTGAGTCGGATCAGGTCGGGGGCGCGGAAATCCGGCACCACGCCGGCGGCACGCAGCGCCAGGCACAGCCGGCGCGCCTCGGGGTGGGCCAGCGCGAGGTGGCCGCCGCGGCGCGCGTCCTCGCGCGGGGTGGCGACCGTCACGCCGAAGCGAGCCAGCCTCGACGCGATGGCGGTGCGGAAGTGCGTGGTCAATTCCAGCGACCGCGCGCGCAGGCGCTCGATTCCGAAACGATTGAAGGCTTCCAGCGCGCCGCGCAGCGGGGCGAGCGAGAAGACGTGCGGCGTGCCCATTTGCAGGCGGCCGGCGTGCGGGGCGGGGCGCAGCTCGGCGGAATCGGAGAACAAGTCCTCGGCCGCCGCGCCGAACCAGCCGGCCAGGCCAGGCGCAGCGCCGAGGTGCCGACGGTGCAAGAACAGGCCGCCGACCGCGCCGGGACCAGCGTTGAGATATTTGTAGGAACACCAGAACGCGAAGTCCACGCCCCACGCGGAGAGCGCGTGCGGCACCGCGCCAATGGAGTGGGAGCAATCCACGCCGAGGAGCACGCCGCGCTCGCGCGCGGCTCGCGCCAGGAACGGCACGTCGAGGAGCTGGCCGGTGGTGTAGAGCACCGCCGGCACCACGGCGGTGTGGACCTCATCGGTCATCGCGTCGGCCAGAGCGCGCTCGTCGAGCTCGCGTCCGCGCGGCGCCGCGAGGACGAGATCGGTGCGCGGGTCGAGGCCGCGCAGGGCGAGTTGCGATTGGAGCGCGTAGCGATCGGTGGGGAAGGCGAGCGCGTCGGTGAGGAGCTTGCGCCGCCGCGCGCCGGGCGCCGGGCGCCAAAGCGTGGAAAGGAGCTGATGGAGGTTCGCGGTGGTGGAGCCGCAGGCGGAGACTTCGCTGGGGTCCGCGCCAACGAGCGGAGAGAGCATCGCGGCGATCTCGCGCTCCAGGCGCAGCCACGACATGGAACCCTCGGTCCAACCGGCGATGCCGCGCTCGCGCCACATGGCCACGACGGTGTCGAGTGCGCCGAGCGCCGCGCGCGACGCGGGGCCGAGGGAGTTGCCGTCGAAGTAGAGCGCGCCGGACGGAGGGAGGAACTCGTCGCGCAGGGGAAGGTCGGGAAGCGTCGGCATTCGAGAGAAGGTTTGCGGAAGGTCTGGGACGTTTTGGAGTGCGGGAGCTTGCTCCCGCTGTCCTGCGGGTCACATCACAAGCCGCGCCGTGAAAGAGGAGGCGGAGCGCCGATTCCGGGTTCGAGGACGCGCGTTCCGGCGGAGCGGCGGGAAAGCGGGAGCAAGCTCCCGCACTCCAAAACGCGCCGGATCTTCCGCAAGCCGCCTCATTTCTTCCACCGCGAGAACTCGCGCGGCGCGGGGGCCTCGAAGTGGTCGGGCGCCACGTCGTGCGCGGTGCGAAAATGGACCTTGGCGTGCTCATGCAGCACCTCGGGGCCGCGCTCCCGCACGAGGCGGCCGGCCACTTCCTTCACGAGCGCCGAGGCGCCGCGGGGAAGGGCGCCGCCAAGGCCCAGGCTCTCGCCGTGACGATCCATCCAGTCAACGAACGCCTCGCGGGCGAGGATCGAAGCCGCGGCCACGGCGGGATCGGACTCGGCCTTGGTGCGGGATTCCAGCGTGATGCCGGGAGCGCGGTCGCCGAGCGCGCGGCGGATCAGCGAGGGATCGGCGAACTGGTCCGAGAGCGCGCGCGGGCAGGTCGGGCGCTGCGCGGCGAGGTTCTCGATCACGCGCGCGTGGCCCCAGGCGAGGAGGCGGTTCAAGTTGCCGAACTTCTTGTAGAGAACGTTGTATTTCGCCGGGCCGACGAGGATCACGTCCCACGCGATGCCGGGGGCCTCGCGCACCACCTCGGCGAGGCGGCGGATGGCGGCGTCGCTGGTCACGGCCTTCGAGTCGCGCACGCCTTCCTCCCGCAGGGCACGCACGGTGCCGGGGTTCACGTAGGCACCAGCGATCACGAGCGGGCCGAAGAAGTCGCCCTTGCCGCTCTCGTCCACGCCGATGTGCGGCTCGAACATTTCCGGGTGCAGATCCTCCTCGTAGCCGAGCTGGGCCGCGCCGAGAATCTCCGGCTCAAGGATGAAGCGAAGGAAATCGCCGGTTCCCTTGCCCTGGACGAGCACCTTCGGGCCCTTGGCATACACCGCCACGTTCACCTTCTCGGGCTTCTTTTCGGCGGCGTAGAGCGTGTGCTCCTTCGGGATGAAATGCCAGCCGCGCTCGCCCAGCAGCGCGCGGAGCTTGTCGGCTTGCGCGAGCGTGAGCGGCGCGGTGTGGGAGATGGGGTCCGGCATGGGCGCGCACGGTGCCATGCGGAGATCGGCGGGGAAAGGTGCCGCAGAGACGCAGAGGGCGCAGAGGATGAGTAGATTGGGCTCGTTCATGGTTTCCACGCCTTCGATTCCCTCCCCGCCGGCCGCCCTGGCGGGGCTTTCTGATGCGCTGCGGGAGTGGTTTGCGGGCAACGCGCGCGACCTGCCGTGGCGGCGCACGCGCGATCCCTACGCGACCCTCGTCTCCGAGCTGATGCTCCAACAGACGCAGGTGGCGACGGTGATCCCATATTTCGAGCGGTGGCTGCGTCGCTTCCCCGACTGGACGGCGCTCGCGGGCGCGCCCGAGGCGGAGGTGCTCAAGCATTGGGAGGGCCTGGGCTACTACGCGCGGGCGCGGAACCTCCACCGCGCGGCGCAAGCGGTGGCGGCGCGGCCAGACGGGAAGCTGCCGGCGGACTGGACGGTGATCCGCGCGCTGCCGGGCGTGGGCGACTACACGGCGGGCGCGGTGGCGTCCTTTGCCTTCGGACTCCGCGCGCCGCTGGTGGACGCGAACGTGGCGCGCGTCCTCGCGCGCCTGATGAACCTCGCCGAGCCGGTGGATGCGCCGGCGGGACTGCGCGCGCTGTGGGCGGAGGCCGAGCGCCTGCTGCCCGCCGACGGTGAAATCGCGCGCGAGCACAACGCGGCGCTGATGGAGCTCGGCGCGGTGCTCTGCCGGCCCGGCGAGCCGCCCTGCCTGCTGTGCCCGGTGCGCCGCTGGTGCGCCGCTTATGCGCGCGGCACGCAGGCCCGGCGGCCGGTGAAGCGTCCGCGCCGTCGGGTGGTGGAGCTGACGGAGAACTGCGGCTGGATTCGCTCCGGCGACCGGGTGCTGCTGGAGCAATCGCGCGGGCCGCGGTGGAAGGGGCTGTGGCGGCTGCCGCTGCTCGGGCGCTCGCCGGCCGCGGGCCAGCCGCCGCTGGCGACGGCGACATATCCATTCACCCATCACCGCGTGACGCTGCGGGTCTTCGCCGCGCGTCCGCCCCGTGCGCTTCGCGAGGGCCAGGCGTGGATGGCGAGCGATGCCTTGGCCGCGGCGGCGATGACCTCGCCGCACCGGCGGATGATGGAGCGCCTGCTTCAGCCGGGGGCACCTGCGCCGGAGGCCTGAGGCCGCCATCGGGGGACGCATGTTCTCAGGGGGGCGCGTCTCTCTAATGCTGTGCACGTTGGTCATAGACGTTGCCCTTCGCGGCTAGCTCCGGCTTCTTCCGCGTCCGTTTTCGCCGTGTCCGAAACTGATCCAGCCGAGAAAGCCACCGCCCCACGCCGGCGGCGCTGGCTCCGCGTGCTCGCGTGGTCGGCCGGCGTCCTGGTCCTGCTGCTGGCGCTGCTCCTGGTCTTCGCGAATCCCATCGTCTTTTTTCTCGCGCGCCGCTACGCGCCGGGATACGCGCAGAAGGCTGGCCTCGCGCTGGAGTTCAACCCGTCCGGCTCCATCTGGAGCGGGTTGCGCATCGACAAGATCGGCGTCGCGCCCGCCGCCGGCGCCGCGGCCTCGCCGCTGGAGAAGGCGCAGATTGGCTCGATCGCGGTGGATTATTCGCTTTGGGACTTGGTGCGCGGCCGGATCGACACGGGCATCCGGTCGGTGCGCGTGCAGGACGCCACCATCGTGCTCGACCCCGCGAAGGTCGCGCCCTCGCCCTTCAACCCGGCCGCTCCGTTCCTGTCCTCGCCGCCGATTCCCTCGGCTGCGCTGGAACTGAAGAACGTGAACCTCGTTCTACGCGGCGGCCTCGCGCTGGAGGGCCTCGACCTTTCCGTGCAGAACGGTCGCGACGACGGCGTGCTGCGCGCGCGGAAGCTCCTCGTGCCAGGCTTGCAGCCCTTCGAGAACGTCGAGGGCACCGTGGCGCTCCACGACCGCGTGCTGGAGCTCACCGCGCTCAAGCTCGGCGGGGTCGGCAGCCTGGAGCGCCTGCGCGCCGATCTTTCGCAGTCCGGGGCCGGCCGCTGGCTCGTGAACGGCACGGGCCATCTGCTCGGCGGCGCGCTCACGTTCAAGTCAGAGTTGGAGAAGGCCGACACGCCGAAGCCACGCCTCCGCGCCGACGTGGAGGTGAGCGGGCTGCCGGTGACGTGGCCGCGCGCGCTCCTCGCGGGTGACATTCCCGCTGGCCTCGAAGCCCTCGGGGGCGCGCTCGACCGCGCCACGCTGGTCCTGACGCCGCACGAGGGCTCCGACACGCTTTCCGATTTCGAAGTCAATGCCACCGTCTCGCAGCTCCGCGCGCCTGGAGAGACCACGCTGCCGCGCGCCGTGGTCCGCGTCCGCGGCACCGCGCCCTTCGCGCTCAACCAGGCGCCGGACGCCCCGGCGCGCCCGTGGCACGAGGGGCTGGCCGTCGAGACCACCGCGACGCTCGACCAGCCGGCCGCCGCCGGAGTGGGCCTGGACGCCTTCGACGCCGCGTTGCGCCTCAACGGCCGCGATCTCCAGGTCGAGCGGCTGAACGTCCGCCGCGCGCGCAATTCGGTCGCCCTTTCCGGCACGGCGCGGCTGCCGGAACAGTTTCCCGCCGAGACCCCGGCGCTGCTGGCCGCCATCACGGGCTCGGCCGACGTGCTCATTGATGCGCCGGACCTCGGCCAGCTCTCGCTTGCCGGCCAGACGCCGTCGGTGCTCGGCGCGGCGAAGGTCGCGGTCAAGGGGAAGTGGGACGGGCAGAAGGCTGACGGCACGCTCGCGCTGGAGGGCGCGAATCTTTCCGCGCCCGGCGTCGCCGCGACCGTGGAGGCCGTGGACATCCGCGCCGCCGCCAACGGCGACCTCGCGTGGATCGAGTCCGGCGAGGTGCGGCTCAACTCGCTCAACCGCATCGGCCTCGGCGGCTACGCCCGGCTGACCGGCGCGCGCGATTACCGGCTCGACGTGGCCATGGAGTTGGCGCGGCTTTCCTCGTTTCAATCGCTCCTCGCCGCGGCCGGCGTGAAAGACCCCCTCGAAGGCGCCGCCCGGCTCGCGTGGAAGATCGAAGGCCGCGCGGACTCGGTGAACTTCGCCGAGATCCTCCGCGCGCTGATCGGCGGCGGCTCCGTTTCCGTGCGCGGACTGAAGTTTGGCGCCGAGGGCCCCATCGAGGCCGACATCGAGGCCACCCACGGCGGCGGACTGGTGAATGTGCCCGTGCTCGCGGTGCGCGCGCGTGGCTTCGAGTTGAAGGCCGTCGTGCGCGCCGAGGAGCCCGCCTCCTCGATCACCGTCGATCCGCTCGCGCTCACGCGCGGCGCCGACACGCTCCTCACCGGCCGCGTGCGCGTGCCCTTCGACTTCGCCGCGCTCAAGCTTCCGTCCGACAAGCCTCTCGACGTGCGCCTCGGCACGCTTCAGCCGCTGCCGCTCGCCGCGCTCTGGTCCGCCGCCGGCCAAAAGGGCGCCCCGCCCGTCTCGGGCAACCTCGGCCTCGCGCTCACCGCCGCCGGCTCGCTGGCCGACCCGCAGCTGGACCTTTCCGCGCAGCTCCGCGCCGCCAAGGCCGCCGCCGCGCCCCCCAAGCTCGGCCCCGCGGATGCCGACATCGCCGTGACCGCGCGCGGATCGAAGGTTGCCGTCACCGGCGTGGTGCGCCAGCCACCGCTTCAGCCGCTCACCATTCAGGCCGAGACGCCGATCAACCTTGGAAAGGTCATTGCCGGCGCGCCGCTGGATCTCAATGCCCCGTTGCGCGCGTCCATCAAGCTGCCTGCTTCCTCGCTCGGCGGCGTGACCGGCCTGATCCCCGGCGTGCGCTACCTCCAGGGCACCGCCGCGGCGGACATCGACATCGGCGGCACGCTCGCCAAGCCCGAGCCCCGCGGCACCGCCACGGCTGACATCGCCGCCGCGCGCCTGGAAAACGAGGCCGCGCCCGCCCTGCGCAACGTGCGCCTGCGCGCCGCCTTCTCCGAGCGCGAGGCGCGCATCGAGACGCTCTCGGGCGAGGCGGCCGGCGGGCAATTCTCGCTCTCGGGCCGCGCCGACCTTTCCAACGCCAAGGCCATCGGCCTCGACTTCACGGCGCGCGCCAAGGACTTCCTCCTTGCCCGCGATGACTCGCTGCTCGTGCGCGCCAACGCCGACGTGCGCGTGAGCGGCCCGCTGGCCGCCGCCACCGTGAGCGGCCGGATCGGGCTGACGAAGAGCCGCTTCCTCAAGGACGTGGAGATTCTCCCGCTCACGCTGCCCGGCCAGCCGAAGCCGCCGCCGAGCGCGCCGCCCGTGCCCAAGCCGCGCTCCACCGGCTCCGGCATCGGCGTGAGCACGCCGCCGCTGCGCGACTGGAAGTTCGACCTCACGATCAAGACCGAGGATCCCTTCCGCGTCCGCGGCAATCTCGCCAACGGCTCCGCCGTGGTGGACCTGCGCGTGGGCGGCACCGGCGCCAACCCGCGCCTGGAGGGCACCGTGGTCGTGTCGAACCTCACCGCGCGCCTGCCCTTCTCGCGCCTGGAGTTCGCCGAGGGGCAGATCAATTTCACGCCCGACGAGCCGCTTAATCCGGTGCTCAACCTCAACGGCGTGTCCGAGATTCGCGGCCGCACCGTGAACGTCACCGTGTATGGCCGCGCCAACGACCCGAAGACGATCTTCACGAGCGAGCCGCCGCTCGCGCAGGAGCAGATCCTCACGCTGCTGGCCACCGGCGTGACGCTCGACGAGCTGCGCGGCAATTCCGAGCTGCTGGCCGGCCGCGCCGCGTCCTTGGCGATCCAGGAGCTTTATCGCAAGGTCTTCAAGCCGAAGACGAAGGACACCGACGACGGCGTGTTCGACCGCTTCGACTTCGACCTGACCGGCGCCGACCCGAAGACCGGCGCGCAGGGGGTGGAGGCCCGCTACCGCGTGAGCGACCGCGTGGTGGTCACGAGCGACTTCTCCCAGGACGGCAACTTCCGCGGCAAGGTGAAATACCTGCTGCGCTTCCGGTGAAACCCATCTCCGTGGCGTGACGATTCTACAATCAACCAACGGGCATTTTGCTTGGCCGCGCCTCCAGGCGATGGCATTGCTCGCTGGCCTGCTGCTTGCGCCGCTCGGAGCCGCTGCCCAGGCCCAGCGCGGCCCGCAGGCCGCCGCTGCGGAACCGACGCGCGCTCCGAAGCCCGCCGAGAACGCCGCCGCGCAGAACGCCACCGACCGCATCGAGCTCGTCGGCGTGAAATCCCTCAACGAGGCGGACGTGCGCAACGCCCTCGCCGAGCCGGCCGAGTCCATCGGGCGCGAGGGCGTCACGCCGGCCAACGCGGACGACGCCGCGTTCTTCGCCGAGCTGTTCTACCGCAAGCGCGGCTTCCCGCGCGTCTCGGTGGCCTACGCGATCGTCGGTGGTGGTCGTCTCCGGCTCACGGTCAGCGAGGGGCCGGCCATCAAGCTCGGCGACGTTTCCTTCCCCGGCGCGCGCCGGCTGCCCGCCGACAAGCTGCGCGAATACTTCCTCGGCCCCACCCGCTCGCGCGTGCCCAAGAACGCGCCGCAGCTTCCCTTCGTGAAGCAGGATCTCGACGGCGGCGCCGAGAACCTGCGCTCCTACTACGCTTCCGAGGGATTCCTCGACGCCGTGGTCGCCGCGCCCACGCTGCGCCCGCGCCGTGTGGCGCCCGCCGCGCCGGGAACTCCACCCCCGCCGCCGGTCGTGGACGTGCGCGTTTCGGTGCGCGAGGGGGTTCAATACCGTTACGGTCCCATCGCGATCGTCGGCCTGCCGCCGCTCTCCCCAAAAGATCTCGCGCCGCCGCGCGCCAACTTCCTGCGCGAGGTGATCCTCCAGCAGCGCGTGCCGGACGACTCCAAGCCCTCGCTCGACCGCGGCCTCGCCGAATTCTCGAAGGAGCCCTTCACGCCCGGTGGGGCGGACGCCATGGCCAAGCGCGTCGAGGACTGGCTCAAGCGTCGCGGCCATTTCACCGCCAAGGTTTCCGTGGAGGCGCCCTACCGGCGCTACCGCAATCGCGGCGCCGTCGTCCCGGTCCGCCTCGTCGCCAATCCGGGCCCCGTGTGGATCGTGGGCGACATCCGCGTGAGCGGCACCGACCGACTCAACCCGCAATACGTCGTCAATCGCTTCCGGAAATTCCAGGGCAAGCCCTACGACCCCGCCGGCATCGACGGCGTGTTCCAGGAAGAGATTCGCACGGGTCTCTTCCGCGGCCTCTCGGTCAAGCCGCAGCCCGACGGCACGCTGCGCCTCGACGTGGACATCAAGGAGGGCAAGGCGCGCGAGGTCGGCTTCTCGCTCGGCTACGCCACCTACGACGGCCCGCTGGCCGGCGTGGAACTGCGTGACCGCAACCTCTTCGGCCTTGGTCGCACGGGGGCGATCCGGCTCGATTACTCCGCGCGCACGATCGCCGGCGAGATCCTTTACGAGGACCGCCATTTCCTCGAGACCGACTGGCAGTTCCGCACGCGCCTGCGCATCAACCAGCGCGACCTCGACTCCTACACGAAGGAGGAGGTGGGCGGCCAGTTCGAGCTGAGCCGCAAGCTGTCGAAGGAGCTGGAGGTTGCCGGCTTCGTGTCGATCCGGAAGGTCAAGATCTCGGAGCTGGAGGTGTCGCCGGCCGAGGCAGGCCCGACTTCCTATTTCGTCGGCTCCGCCGGCGCGAGCGTGTCGCTGGACCTGCGCGACTCACCCGTGATCCCGATGCGCGGGATAGCGGCAAACGCCTCCGTGGAGGCTGCGCCCGGGCTGCTGGGCGATACCGATTACGTGCGCTCCACCTGGCGCCTGACTTACTACCTGCCGTTGCCGAAGAAATTTTCCCTCGCGGTCGGCATCCGCCAGGGCTCGCTGGTGCCGCTGGCCGGCAGCCGGCGCGACGTGCCCATCGACGAGCGCTTCTTCTCCGGCGGTTCCACCACCGTGCGTTCCTTCGCCGAGCGCGAGCTGGGCCCACGCGATCCCCTCACCGACAAGTTCGTCGGCGGCCTCTCCTACACGACCTTCAACGCCGAGCTGGGCATCCCCATCGTCGGCCAGCTCCGCGGCGCGGTGTTCTTCGACGCGGGAAACCTCTCGCGCTCGCCCACGCCGACCTTCAGCGGCCTGCGCGAGGCCATCGGCGCCGGCGTGCGCTACCAGACGCCCGTCGGCCCGCTGCGCGTGGACTACGGCATCAACCCGTCGCCCAAGCGCGGCGAGTCCAGCGGCGCCCTGCACATCTCCTTCGGCGTGGCGTTCTGAGGTGCCAGCGGAAGCAGCGCTCGCGGGTTGACGACGAATCGCTGCCTCGCGTCATTGGATAATCATGTCGAAAGCCGAGTTTGCCGACCTGGAGGCCAAGCTGCCTTTGCTGAGTCCCGCTGAGCTGCAACAACTGCGGCAGTCCATTGACGACGCATTGAAACAAGAGGCTGCTGCTCAACCGACTCGGGCTGAACTGAACACTTGGTTAGGATCACTCCGGGGCACCGTCAAATTCGGTCCTGGCTGGGAAGACCCCTTGCCCGCTGAGGATTGGGAGGCATTGCGTTGATCTGGCTCCTGGACACCAATGCGTGGCTGCGTGCGGTGACGGAACCGGAAAAGCTGAGCCGTGCGGCGCTGGCGATCCTGGCGGCACCAGAAAACTCGCCGTTCGCGTTGTCAGCCATGAGCGTGTGGGAAGTCGCTACTAAATTCCGCAAACGGTCAGACGAACTCGGCTTAGGCATGCCGTTGAACGATTGGCTGGCCGTAGCGCTGCGGCCCACTTTTGTTCGCGTGTTTCCTGTGGACGCGGAGATCGCGCGGCTATCCAATGATCTTCCAGATGCTTTTCATGAGGATCCGGCCGACCGGCTCATCGTCGCCACCGCCATTCGCCATGAACTGACGCTGCTGACGAGTGATGGCCGAATCCTCGCCTACTCGCACGTCAAGACTTTCGACACGCGCTAAGCCACCGCGCATTTCCACCTTGTCGTTCGGCCGGCGACGCGTGCACCTTGTGTGATGCCGACGAAGAAGACGAACCTGGATCCCGCCGTGGCCAAATACCTCGCCAGCCTGCCCGAGGCCGACCGCATCGTGCTGGAGGAGTTGCGCGGTTGGATCACGAAGGCGGCGCCGCTCGCTACCGAGGGCATGGCCTACGGGATGCCGACCTACCTGCTGGCCGAGCCGATCGTCGCCTATAAACGGCAGAAGAATCACTTCTCGCTGTATTTCTGCGGCGGCGAGGCCGTGTCGCGCCATGCGGAAGAACTTCGCGACCTCGACGTGGGCAAGGGCTGCATCCGCTTCAAGAAGCTCGCCGATCTACCCAAGGCCACCATCGTCCAGATGGTGAAGGAAGCGGCGCAGCAGCATGGATTCCGCGACCTGCCCACACCCGCCGCGGGCAAAAAGGGCGGCGCGATGATGGCGTAAACGCGCCTTGAGGTGGACGGCGCGATCCCTCGCGCCGTCGGCGGCCGCGAAGCCGCCTGGCATTGAGCGAAGCGAGGAAGCCAGGGCGCGTGGGGCCATCTTCGGCGCTGGCGCGCCTGCTAACGGCGCGAGGACCGCGCCGTCCATCTCGAACGCAAGCGCTACGGAATCACCAGTTGTCCGCCACGCGGCGCACCGACGCGGGATCGTCGTCCAGCGCGGCCAGCAGCTCGGTCACCGTGCGCGCGTGGCCCGGCAGGCGCAGGGTCGGCGAAAGGTCCGCGAGCGGCGCGAGGACAAATCGACGCTCTGCCAAACGAGGATGAGGCAGCGTCAGCGTGCCATGCTGCACGACGAGGTCGCCCGCGTGGAGCAGGTCGAGGTCGATGGCGCGCGAGTCGTTGCGTGGCCGACGCTCCGGCCGGCCGAGCGTGCGCTCGATGCCGAGCAAGGCCGCGAGCAGCTCCTCCGGTGAGCCATCGTATTCTGCCTCCAACGCGGTGTTGAGGAACGCGCCCGTGCCCGTTGGACATCCTACGGGCTCCGTCTCGTAGAGCGCCGCCGAGCGCAACGCGCGCACGCCAGGAAGCGTCGCGATGCGTTCCCGCGCCGACCGCAGATGCGCGCGCCGGTCGCCGAGGTTCGAGCCGAGGGCGATGGCGACGTGCATGGGCCACTCAGCCACGATGCCATTGGGACGCCAGTGCGAGGTCTTTATGGAGTGCGGGAGCTTGCTCCCGCTTTCAACACGATAACGCTTCGTTCCGCGGATCGGCTCTCTGTCTCGGCTGCTCCGCTTTTGCGCGCGACCGCGTTGAGAGCGGGAGCAAGCTCCCGCACTCCATAAAGACCTCGCGTGGTCTGCCACACGCCATTTCTACGTATCCTCCGCGCGGCTCCGTGCGCACCTTCGGGCGTGAATCGCCTCGGCCTGCTTGCCCTCGTTTCCGTGCTCTTCTCCGCGCCCCTTCTCGCCGCCGACCTCGCGCCGCCGCAGCCCGACGAAGCGCTCACGGCCAAGCTGCGCGCGCTTGGCGAGGGCTTCGCGGGCGACTTCGGCTTCCACGTGCGCCGTCTGTCCGATGGCCGCGAGGCTGAGCACCGCGCCGACGAGCTGTTTCCGACCGCCTCGCTCATCAAGGTGCCGCTGCTGCTCAAGCTGTGCGCCGAGGTCGGGCGCGGCCGCTTCCGCTGGGACGACGCGATGGCTTACGACCCGGCGCGCATCAACTACGAGCCCGGCGACGATCTCCTCGCCAAGTTCAAGCCCGGCGAGTCCCTTCCGCTGAAGCGGCTCGCCGTGCTGATGGTGTCCTTCTCCGACAACCACGCCTCCCTGTGGATTCAAGACCTTGTCGGCGGCGGCGCAGCGGTGAACGACTGGCTTGCCGCGGCTGGCTTGGAGCACACGCGCGTCAACTCCCGCGTGCCCGGTCGCGAGGAGGCAAAGCGGCAATGGGGCTGGGGCCAAACCACCCCGCGCGAAATGGCAGAAGTCTTCGCTCGTCTTCATGCCGGCCGCGCCGGCAAGGAAGCGTGGCTAGACCCCGCCGCCAACGAGCGTGCGTTGCGCTTGCTCTCCCGCTCGCATGACGATACCGAGGCCCTCGCCATGCTGCCGCCCGGCGTGCAGGCCGCATCAAAGCAGGGCGCCGTGGATCGCTCACGATCCGAGGCAATGCTCGTCTTCGCGCCGCATGGCGCCTACGTCTTCTGCCTCATCACGAAGAACGAAAAGGACAAGCGCTACACGCCCGACAACGCCGGCTGGGAGCTGCTGCGCCGTGCGTCGAAGGTCGTGTGGGAGCACTTCGAAAAGGAAAGATAACCGCCTCGCATTGCCATGGATCGCCATTGGGCCAACGCCACCATTGAGGAACTCCGAGCGCTGGACCGCGAAGAAGCTCCTCACGGGCTCTACGGGTTGCGGGAGGCATACCAGACAAAGACTTGGCTGCCGAAACTGTCCGCCGTCCTAAACGAGCCAAGGGTGCAGTTTGCTCGTCGCCTCGGCGGCGCGTCACCGCCAACACGTTTCCATGGTGACGCGCTGAGCCTTGAACTGCCTGGCCAGAGCGTCGAACTAAAGCTGCGTGACTATGCCGATACGAAAGTCCGAAAATTTGGCAGCGCCTATCGGCTCGACAACGCCAGCCGAGTGCACCACGAGTCTCCATCGCTGCCGCGGGAACTGCCTAAACTGGCGAAGAGGGCCAGGGAGGCGCGCAAGCCGTCTTCCATCGCTCGTTCCTTCGGGTATTTGCTCATTGGATACTTCCGGCGGGAACGAGACGGTGTTGAGTTGTGTCACCAAGCTACGTCTCCGGCTTTTCTCGAACGCTACGGATTGGCTTACATCGCCGAGTCTTGGCCGGATATTCATGGGCGTGACTTCCAGGTGATGATGAGCTTGTGGCATGTCGATCAGCCGCCCGCGCATTCTCAGGCTTCATGAAGGCTTCTGACCCATATCTGCGCTTCGTGCGCTGGGAGGAAGCAAATGCGCTTTCTGTCGGCTACTGCCCCGACCTGTTTGTGGGCGGCATTTGCCATGCGGAATCCGAAGCCTATCGTCAGCTTTGCGAATTGGTGAACGAGGAAGTTGCTGACTTGCTGGCAGCCGGCCGGCCCTTGCCCTTGGCGGCGACGCAGCCGGTTCGGCAACCGGAGCTGGCGGCCTGATTCGTCACGCCGGCCTTTCCATCCCCAGCCCGCGCACGAAGGCCACCACCTCGGCGAACTTCCCCTTCGCGTCGGTCGCCTGGAGGCGCGGGTAGCGGTCCTCGATTTGCACCGGCTCCCCGTGGCGCTCCATCACGAGCTTGTCGCCGCGCACGGCCAGCGAGTCGAGCCGCTTCTCGGCGGCCAGCACGCGCAGGCCCTGGAGCGCAAGGAGATTCTCGGCCGCGTCCGGCAGGCGGCCGAAGCGGTCGCGCGTGTCGGTCCGCAGCTTCTTCACGTCGGCGGCCGAGCCGGCGCTAGCCAGGCGCCGGAACCACTCGATGCGCTGGACCTCGTCGCTCACGTAGTCGAGCGGCAGCCATGTCGGGAGCGTGTTGGGCGACAGCGGCTCGCCCTCGCGCGTAATGAGGAAGTCGAGGTGCACCGGCGCGTCGGCGCGCGTCCGCGGCGGCTCGCCCTTCAAGGCGGCCACGGCCTGCTCGAGGAGCTGGCAATACAATTGGAAGCCCACCGCGGTGATGTGGCCGCTCTGCGAGAGGCCGAGCAGGTTGCCCGCGCCGCGGATCTCGAGGTCGCGCATGGCGATCTGGAAGCCCGCGCCGAGCGCCGTGTATTGGCGAATGGCCTCCACGCGCTTGCGGGCCGCGCCCACGGCCATCAGGTCGCGCGGCAGCATCAGGAACGCATACGCCTGGTGCGTGCCGCGGCCCACTCGGCCGCGGAGTTGGTAAAGGTCGGCGAGGCCAAAGCGGTCCGCGCGATCAATGACGATCGTGTTCGCGTTCGGGATGTCGAGGCCGCTCTCGATGATCGTGGTGGAGACCAGCACATCCGTCTCGCCGGCCACGAACTCGCGCATCACCTGGTCGAGCGCATCCTCGTCCATCTGCCCGTGCCCCACGGCCACGCGCGCGCCGGGGCAAAGCTCGCGCACGCGGCCGGCCGTCTTCTCGATGGTGGCGATGCGGTTATGGAGGATGAACACCTGCCCGTCGCGCGCGCGCTCCTTTTCCACCGCGTCGCGAATCACGCGTTCGTCGTAGGGCCCCACGCTCGTTTCTACCGGATGACGCGAAGGCGGCGGCGTGTCGAGCACCGACATGTCGCGCGCGCCGGTCAATGCGAGGTAGAGCGTGCGCGGGATCGGCGTGGCCGAGAGCGTGAGGATGTCCACGAGCGGATAGCGCTCCTTCATCTTTTCCTTGTGCTTCACGCCGAAGCGCTGCTCCTCGTCCACGATGAGCAGGCCGAGGTCCTTGAACTTCACGTCGTCCGAGATGATCCGGTGCGTGCCGATAACCACGTCCACCGCGCCGGTAATGCAGTCGCGCACCGTGGCGCGCTGCTCAGCGCCGGAGCGGTAGCGGGTCAGCGAGTCCACGCGGATCGGGTAATCGGCGAAGCGCGCGCGCCAATTGTCGTAGTGCTGCTGGGCGAGCACGGTGGTCGGCGCGAGCACGGCCACCTGCCGGCCGGCCGCGGCGGCCTTGAACGCGGCGCGGATCGCCACCTCGGTCTTGCCGAAGCCCACGTCGCCGCAGATCAGGCGGTCCATCGGGCGCTTGGATTCCATGTCGCGCTTGGCGTCGGCGATGCCGCGGAGTTGGTCGGGCGTCTCTTGATAAGGGAAGGTCGCCTCGAAGGAGGCCTGCCACTCGCCGTCCGGCGGGAACGCCTGGCCGCTCTCGCTCTGCCGGACCGCCTGCAGGCGCAGCAGGCGAGCGGCGTAGTCGGCCGTGGCGCGCTTCGCGGAACGAATCGCCGAGGCCCAGCGCGCTTCGCCGAGCTTGGAAAGCGGCGGCCGCGCCTTGCCGAGGCCCTGGTAGCGCGAGACGAGGTGCGCCTGTTCGACCGGCACGAAGATTTTTGCCTCGCCAGCGAACTCCAAGACGAGCGCGCGCCGCGGCGCGGCATCCGAGCCA
>CALMOL010000054.1:0-1950 GCA_937871685.1 uncultured Verrucomicrobiota bacterium | reverse complement strand
TCCTCCTCGTGCACCACGAAATCGCCCACGTCGAAGGTCGGCGCCGCCGCGTCGGCCGGGCGCCGGATCGCAGCGCCGCGGCGGGCGAGCCAGTTCGGCCGCGCGCCCACCGCGAGCGGCCGGCGGTGGCCGAGCACGAAGGCCGCTGGCACCACCGCGAGTCGTGCGCCCCGTGCCAGCGCCGCCGTGGCGAGGTGGCCGGCGCACACGCGGGAGCGCGCCTCCAGTCCGGCGAGCGCGCGTTCCAGGTCGGGGCGCATCCCGCCCTCGTGCGCGCCAAGCGCGAAGATGAACTCGATGCCCTCGCGCGCCCAAAACTGAAGCTGCGACCGCGCGCGCACCCGGCCCGTCTCGCGACCTGTCTCGTCGTCGCGCCACCAAGTGTCGGCTCGCGGCGCGAGGTCGAGCAGAGCGAATTCCTCCGCGCCCGCCGCCGGTTGGCTCTTCTTCGCGGGGCGGCCGCCGCGCGCGAGCACCACCTCGGAGCCGGATTCGCCGGCGGAGCGCAGCTCCAGCACGAGGTCATTTTCGCCGACGAGTTCCCACGCGCGCTTGCGCTTCGCGTCGCCAGCCGCGGCGAGGGAGAATGACACTTCCTCGCGCTCGCCGAGCGAGGTCTGCGCATGGACGTCAAACTCACGCACGCTCTCGATCTCGTCGCCAAACCACTCGGCGCGCACCGGGTTGAGCTGCTCGGGCGCGAAAAGATCCAGCACGCCGCCGCGCACCGCGAATTGGAGGCGGTCCGCCACCTGCGCCACGCGCTCCCAGCCGGCATCACCCAGCCGTTGCACGGCTTCATCGAGCGGAAAGGTCTCGCCGCGCCGCAGCGCGAGCCGAGTCGCGCTGCTCGAGGGCGGAACGAGCACGTCGCCCTCCCAACCGCCGGCGGCGAGCGTGACAACCGCGGGCCCCTCCTGCGCGAGACGTGCGGCCGCGTGGAGGTGCTCGGCGGTCTGCTCCGGATCGGCGATCGGCTCGTGGGCGGAACGCGACTTGGCCGCGCCGGCCGGCAGCTCTGGTAGCAGCACAGCCGCCTCCGGCGCGAGGGCCAGCAATTCGTCGTGGATGCGTTCCTGCTCGCGCACGCCTGGCGCGATCACCCACACGCGCGACGCGCGCCGGGCCAGCACCGCCGCGCCCAGCGGAAGCGTGGCCGGATCGATCCCCGGCAACGCGACCGAGGCACCGGAGCGTCCGACGGCGGCGAGGAGCGCATCGAGCGCGGACGCGATTCGCGCCGCCAACTCGTCCGCCGCTAAGCCAAGGGTGCAGTTCTCCCCTGCGCCGGCCGGCGTCGAGGCGGCGGGCGGCGGGGGGACCGGCGGAGGTGTTTTCGCCCGAACACGGGCGCGGGATGCCATTGCCGGAAGATGCCGCGGCTGGGGCCGGTCGTCGCGCGCTTCCCGCGGCCCGCGCGCGTCACGGCGGCTTGCGGGAGGTCGGCGACGCTTTGGAACGCGGAAGCTCTGCTTCCGCTGTTTTGACGTTTCGCCGGTGATCGCGGCGTTGGCTTGGCCCGTGGCGCCACCGGCACGACAGCGGAAGCAGAGCTTCTGCACTCCAAAATCCTGGGTAACGACCCGCGTTTGACATCCGCTGGCGGCGCCCGCTGCTTGGGCCGATGTCTTTCCCGCCCGGATGAAGCGCGCCTTCCTTTTCGTCGTCCTGGCAGGGCTGGCCGCGTGGGCCACGTGGAATTGGTGGAGCCCGGCCGGGGACGCGGCATCCCTCCCGCAAGCCTCGCCGGCTTCCGCCGATCCCAAGGCCCCGCCGGCCACCGACGCGTCCATGCCCTCTCCCCTGAGCACCCCGCCGCCCTCGGCACCGCCGCCCAGGTCCAGCAGCGCGTGGCGTTCCCGCTGTCGGGCACGTCGGCCACGCCCGGCGTGATCACGATGACGTTGGACGCGCGGGGGCTGGATCCGCGGTACCGGACCGTCGTCGTGG
>CALMOL010000053.1 GCA_937871685.1 uncultured Verrucomicrobiota bacterium | reverse complement strand
GCGCGCTTCAGCCCCGCCCCGCCCGGCGAGCCCTTCCTCTCCCGCCCGGACCTCAATCTCGCGCTGGAATTCCAGGCCAAGGCCTTTCGCCGCCTCCGCCTGCTCGCGGAGCGCGACGGCTTTCAGCTCGCCGTGATCTACCTCTTCACGGAGCAGAAATACGACGACTCTTTCTCCGAGCGCTTCGGCGAGCTTTGCCGCCGGGATGGCATCGCCTACCACGACTTTCGCGCCCTCTGCGAGCGCGAGGAGGCCGCCGGCCACAAGCTCTTCCTGCCGCGCGACGGCCACTTCAACGACGAGGGCGCGCGCGTGACCACCAAGGAATTGATCCGCTTGTATCCCGAGCTAGCCACCAAGCCCGCGGCGAAGCCCTGAGACCGGAAGCCGGTCAGCCGGGCGCGCTCATTCGCATCTCGCTTCTTCCTCTTACCCCTCGCGCTCATGGGCCTGTGGATTCGCCGCCTTTTGGCCGTCATCCTGGACTTGGTGATCGGGCTCAGCCTTGCGCTCGGCTTGGTGCGCTTGGCCGGCGTGCGGGTGCCAGCCACCGCGGATTTCCTCCTGAGCCTGGCGGTCGTGGCCTTGGTGCCCAAGGCGGTCTTCGTTTTGGACGAGGGCTTGGTCCACGGCCTGGGCCGGCTGCGGCGGGGACCGGCGGCCACGTGGGACCGGGCGGTCTTCGGCTGGCTCTACCGCCGCCGCGCCGCGGTGGCTTTGGGAACCATCGTCACGCTGCTGCTGCTCGGCGCGGTGGAGATTGGCCTGCGCCTGGCGTTGCCCGTCCTGCCCTCCGCGCTGGCCAACGAACTGGCCCGCGCCTACTCGATCGGCGGCGACGGCATCTACACGGAAGATCGGAATCTGAAGGTGATGCGCATGCGGCCGAACTACCGGCGGCCGATGTTCTTCTCGGGCTACCGCTGGACGCACCAGACCGATGCGCTCGGCTTCCGGAATCCCGCCACCCTCACTCAGGCCGACGTAGTGCTCCTGGGCGACTCGATGATCTACGGCCACGGCGTGGAAGAACCTCAGACCGTCGCCTCCCATCTGCGCGCGGACACCGGCCGAAGCGTCGCCAACCTGGGCCAGCAGGGCATCGGCATTCATGAGGAATACCAGTTCCTCATGAGATACGGGCGGCCGCTGAAGCCGCGCTGGGTCTTCCTCTTCCTGCTCAACAACGACCTCGATGACACCACCGTGCGCTTGTCCGCGGAGGATCAGCAGCGGGCCGTGGATTTGCCGGACGACGACCCCGCGGCCGCCTACGTGACCCCGCGCGAGCCGTCGCGCCGCTCCGCCTTGCGCCAGAGCGTGGAAGACTGGCTGGGGAAATTCTACGTGGTGCGCGCGCGGGATTTTGTCGCTGCGGCGCTGCGCGCCGGCCGAAGGCGGACATCCCTCTACCGCCCCTCCACGAAAACGGCGGCGCTAACGCCAAACTCGCCGGCCGCGGGCATCCGCCTGCAGCAGGTCGCCTGGCGCGCGCCTGGCGAGCCTTGGGCAGCGGTCCACGCAGGCGAGGTGGAGCCCTTCCTCAGCCGGCCGGAACTTGGGCTCGCACTGCGCTTCCAAGCCAAGCTGCTCCGGCGGATGCGCCTCGTCGCGGCGCGCGATGGTTTCGAGTTCGCCGTCATCTATCTGAACGCCGATCTGCCTTTCGACGACGTGTTCACCGAGCGCTTCGGCGCCATCTGCCGGGAGGAAGGCATCCGGTATCACGATTTCGGCGCCTTCTACCAGCGCGAGGAAGCCGCCGGCCGCCGCCTCTTCCTGCCTCGCGACGGCCATTTCACCGACGAAGGCGCGCGCATGACCGCCAGGGAACTCGTTCGCCTCTACCCCGCGCTGGCCGAGCCCAAGGCCCGACCCTGATTTCAAACCACAGCCTTCGCCGATGGCGCAGATTTAGGTCTTTGCCCGGTCGGAGCGCGCTCTTTCTTCCCGCGGCCTTGGTCCGGGCACGCCGAACCCCTCTGCCCCAAATCTGCGAAATCTGCGTAATCTGTGGCCCATCCTTCGGCCTGACCGCATGAATATCCTCGGAATCTCCGCCTTCTACCACGACTCCGCCGCCGCCCTCGTGCAGGACGGCAAGATCGTCGCTGCGGCGCAGGAGGAGCGCTTCACCCGCGTGAAGCACGACTCGCGGTTCCCCACGAACGCCGTCGCCTACTGCCTGCGCGAGGCCGGCATCACGGCGGCGCAGCTCGACTACGCGGCCTTCTACGAGAAGCCGCTGCTCAAGTTCGACCGCCTCCTTGAGACCTACCTCGCCTACGCGCCGAGCGGATTCCCGTCCTTCCGCGAATTTCTCCCGGTGTGGCTGCGCGAAAAGCTCCACCAGCCGCGCGACATCCGCGCCGCGCTCGGGCCCGACTTCAAGGGCTCGCTCGTCTTCACCGAGCACCACGAATCGCACGCCGCCTCCGCCTTCTTCCCGTCGCCCTACCAGGACGCCGCCGTGCTCACCATGGACGGCGTGGGCGAATGGGCTTCCACCACCATCGGCGAAGGCGTGGACAATCACCTGCGCCTCCTCTCCGAGCAGCGCTTCCCGCACTCGCTCGGCCTGCTGTATTCCGCCTTCACCTATTGGTGCGGCTTCAAGGTGAACTCCGGCGAATACAAGCTGATGGGCCTCGCGCCCTACGGGGAGCCGCGCTTCGCCGACCTCATCTTCGAAAAGCTTCTCGACCTGCGCGAGGACGGCTCCTTCCGCCTGCGCCTCGAATACTTCAACTACTGCGAGGGGCTCACCATGACGAACGCCCGGTTCGACGAGCTCTTCGGCGGCCCGCCGCGCCGGGCCGAGGCCGACCTGACCGCGGTCCACATGGACGTGGCCGCCTCCATCCAAAAGGTCACCGAGGAAATCGTCCTGCGCCTCGCCCGCCACGTCCGCCAGCTCACTGGCCGCTCCCGCCTGTGCCTGGCCGGCGGCGTCGCCCTCAACTGCGTGGCCAACGGCATCCTCCTGCGCGAGAAAACCTTCGACGACATCTGGATCCAGCCCGCCGCGGGCGATGCCGGCGGAGCGCTCGGCGCCGCGCTCTTCGTCTGGCACCAGCTCCTCGACAAGCCCCGCACCGCGCAGCCCGAGGATTCCCAATTCGGCTCCCTCCTCGGCCCCGAGTGGCCCGAGGCCGACATCCGCGCCTTCCTCGATGGCCGCCAGATCCCCCACGAGAAGTTCGACGACGAAGACTCCCTCTGCGCCGCCGTGGCCGACGTCATCGCCGGCGAGAGAGTCGTCGGCCTGTGCCGCGGTCGGATGGAATTCGGCCCCCGCGCGCTCGGCGCCCGCTCCATCGTGGGCGACCCGCGCTCCACGAAAATGCAGACGCAGATGAACTTGAAGATCAAGTTCCGCGAATCCTTCCGCCCCTTCGCGCCCGCCGTGCTGCGCGACCACGTCCACGAGTGCTTCGGTATGGAGCCCGGCCAGCCCTCCCCCTACATGCTCCTCGTCGCCCCGGTGAACCCGGAACTCCGCACCCCCAACGGCTCCGGCGCCGCGACCGGCCTCGACCGCGTGCGCGAAGTGCGCTCCACGCTGCCCGCCATCACGCACGTCGATTACTCCGCCCGCGTGCAAACCGTGGACCCCGAGCACCAGCCCCTCTTCCACAACCTGCTGCGCCACTTCCACGCGCGCACCGGCTGCCCCGTGCTCATCAACACGAGCTTCAACGTCCGCTCCGAGCCCATCGTCTGCACCCCCGAGGACGCCTACCGCTGCTTCCTGCGCACCGAGATGGACTACCTGGTCCTCGGACCGTTCCTGCTGGAGAAGAAGGCCCAGCCCGTCCTCGCCGAGGATTCGGACTGGCGCCAGGAG
>CALMOL010000052.1 GCA_937871685.1 uncultured Verrucomicrobiota bacterium | reverse complement strand
CCCGCGCGCCTTGGGCGGGCGTGCGCCCAGCCCGGCCGGTCGCGCAATCACCTCGGGGCCGCGCGTCCCTGCCTCCGAGATTGGCCCGCGGGCGCGGCCGGCGCGTCAGCGCACGGCGAAGGGGCGCGGGATCATCGGCAAAGTTTGCGGCTTCACTTGGCGCGTCCGCCGCGGCACTTGCCGGGTGGGCGCGCGCGACGGGGAAGCTCGCGCGGGCGCCGCCAAGGTTTGCCCGTAAACCCGCCGAGTCCGCGCGCGAGGGTCCCGGGCAGGCGCACGGACTGCCCGGATGCGCGCGCAAACCTTTGGGAGCTTCCCCTGCTCCCCAAGGGTTGTCGCACGAGGTGGCCAAGCCAGCGCGCAAGGTTCCGAAGGCTTCGCGCGGACTCTCGGGGTAGGCGCACAAGCTCTTGGCGAGCGCTCGCAAACTCCGGCGAGCTTCACCGGCAGCCGCCGGGTGCCTTCGCGGGGCTTCCAGGTGATCGCGCAAAGCTGGGCGAGTGCACGCTTGGGGTGCTGGACTAATCGCGCGGAGTTCCCGACCGAACGCGCCGGGCACCAAAGTCGGCGCGCGGAGGGCTGAGAGTGGCGCGCAGGGTCCCGAGCTTGGCGCGCAAGGTTCCGGGAGCTTGCCGCTTCGGGAGGAGAGGGGACAGCCCGCCTCAGGAGGGCTCGGTGGCGGAGGCGGCGGGAGCGGCGGCCGGCACGACCGGCGGCTCGGCGGGGCGCTCGTAGGCGGCCTGGGCTTGGCGCAGGCGGACGTTGATCGTGACGCGCAGGGCGGCTGGCTCCATCACCTCGGCTTCCTCGCCCCAGCACCCAGCGCTCTAGCTCGCGCAGGCGTTTTTCCAGCGCGAGATGGCCGCCGGTCGGGCACTTGAGCCGCGCGAGGACGTCGAGGCCGGGCCGAGCCCGCGGAAGATCGCGCGCACCGGCGGCAGCACGTCGTCGCAGTCGCGGCGCACCTTGGGTGATACCGACGCGCGACGGGATGGAAAAGATTGGCCTGCGCGGGTTGTAGAGGCGGCTCTGTCCGCGAATGCGGACGTGCCGCCTCAAGATTCTTCGGCGGGTGGCCGCGGTCGGTTACCTCCGGCAGCCGCCATCCAGGAGGAAGCCACAGGCGGCACGTCCGCATTCGCGGACAGAGCCGCCTCCACAACGGCGCGCCCGCGCCACGCGGCAATTTCTGTTGCCCGTTGGCACGGAAGGAAAAACGCAGCATCCGCGGCGGTTCCCGCGTGCTTTCCGCGTCTCCGCCCGCTCCTTTCGGTTTCGGGCGGCGCTTCTTCGGGTTCTTTCCCGCATGCTTCTCCGTCGCACCGCCTGCGTTCTTGGCGCCCTTTCGCTCATGTCCACCGCTTCCGCCCAAGGCCTCGACCCGAAGGCCGCCCCGCCGCCCGCCGCCGAGAAGCGGCCGAAGACCGTCGGCCTCCACGGCGACAAGATCGAGGACCCGTGGTTCTGGCTGCGCGAGAAGGAAAACCCCGCCGTCATCACGCACCTCAAGGCCGAGAACGCCTACACCGAGGCCGTGATGGCGCCGTTCAAGCCCTTCGAGGACGGGCTCTACACCGAGATGCTCGGCCGCATCAAGCAGACGGACGACTCCGTGCCCTACCGCCAGCGCGGCTGGTGGATCTACTCGCGCACCGAGGAGGGCAAGTCCTACCCCCTCTACTGCCGGAAGGAGGGCGCCCTCGACGCGCCGGAGCAGGTGCTCCTCGACGTGAACAAGCTCGCCGAGGGCCAGAAGTTCATGTCGCTCGGCGGCGTGGCGCTCTCCGACGACAACCGGCTCCTCGCCTTCTCCACCGACACCAACGGCCACCGCGACTACGACTTCCGCCTGCGCGTCGCCGCCACCGGCGAGGAGATGAAGACGCCCGTCGGCAAGGTCTCCTCCTTCCTTTGGGCCGCCGACAACAAGACCGTCTTCTTCGTCACCGAGAACGATGCCAAGCGCTCCTATCGCGCGTGGCGCTGGACCATGGGCGAGGAAAAGCCCACGATGCTCCTCGAGGAGAAGGACGAGCTTTACAACATGGTCCTCGACCGCTCGTCGGATCGCTCGACGATCTTCCTCGTGTCCGCGAGCAAGCGCACCACCGAGGCGCGCTGGATTCCGGCCGACGCGCCGGCCACCGAGCCCAAGCTCATCGCCAAGCGCCGCAACGAGATCGAGTATTACCCCGACGTGCGCGACGGCGTCCTCTACCTGCGCACCAATGACCGCGGCGCCAAGGAGTTCCAGGTGATGACCTCCTCCCCGCGCGACTCCTCCCCCTCGAAATGGAAGACGCTCATCCCCGCGCAGAAGGGCACGAAGATCGCCGGCATCCAGCTCTTCAAGGACTTCATGGTGCTCGTCGAGCGCGACAAGGGCCTGCCGCAGTTCAGCGTGTATGACTTCGCTTCCAAGAAGTCGCACCGCATCGACTTCCCCGAGCCCAGCTACGACGCCGACGCCGGCCAGAACGCCGAGTTCGACACGAAGGAGTTCCGCTTCCGCTACCAGTCGCCCATCACGCCGGTCTCCACCTACGACTACGACCTCGCCGCGCGCACCCGCACGCTGCGCAAGCGCAACGAGGTCCTCGGCGGCTACGATCCCGCCGGCTACACCGTCGAGCGCGTGTCCGCCAAGGCCAAGGACGGCACGCTGGTGCCCATCACCGTCGTCTATAAAAAGAGCACCCCGCGCGACGGCACCGCGCCCATCTGGCTGAACGGCTATGGCTCCTACGGCATCTCCAACGACCCGAACTTCTCCACCAACCGCCTCTCGCTCCTCGACCGTGGCGTCGTTTGCGCCATCGGCCACATCCGCGGCGGCGGCGAGCTGGGCGAGGCCTGGCACGAGCAGGGCCGCATGATGACGAAGATGAACACCTTCACCGACTTCATCGCGTGCGCCGACTTCCTCGTGGCGCAGAAATACGGCGCGCGGGAAAAGATGATCATCGAGGGCGGCTCCGCCGGCGGCCTGCTCATCGGCGCCGTGCTCAACCTGCGCCCCGACGTTTGCCGCGCCGCCGTGCTCGCCGTGCCCTTCGTGGACGTGATGAACACGATGAGCGACGCCACCCTGCCGCTCACCACCGAGGAATACATCGAGTGGGGCAATCCCAACGAGAAGAAAGCCTACGCCTACATGAAGACCTACTCGCCCTACGACAACCTCGCGGCGAAGGCCTACCCCTCGATCCTCTGCCTCACCTCGCTGAACGACTCGCAGGTGCCCTACTGGGAGCCCGCCAAATACACCGCGAAGCTCCGCACGCTGAAGACCGACTCCAACCCGCTGATCTTCAAGATCAACCTCGACGCCGGCCACGGCGGCGCCTCGGGCCGCTACGAGCGCCTGCGCGAGATCGCCTTCGAATACACCTTCGGCCTCGCCGCCGTCGGCGCCATCGAGCGCGAGGCGAAGCCCGCGCCCGCGGCGAAGCCGTGAGGTTTCGTCTCCGTTGTGACGTGACGACCAAGGGATTCTGAAGCCGCGTCAGCGGCGCCCCGAACGTAGCCCCGCGCTTCAGCGCGGGGTTCGCGCCGTGAGGACGACCCGTCGCGTCAGCGACGGTTGAAACTCAGCCGAGCAGATAACGCTCGTCGAATGCGATCTCGTGCTTCGCCAAGAAGGCGCGGTATTCTTCGGCGAAGGTTCGCACGCGGTGGTGTTCCTCCTGGGTGGCGATGTATTCCCGCACCGCGGCGAGCTGGGAGTGGCTCACCGAGAACGCACCGTAGCCGTCCTGCCATGCAAACACCGCGAGCTTGGGATAAGCCTGTTTAATCCAGTGCGATGAGCCGCCTTTGATCATCTGAACGGCCTTCGAGACAGCCAGCGCGGGTGGGATCGAGACGAGCAAATGCACGTGGTCTTCCACGCCGCCGACGATCCAGGCGTGCAGCCCGCTTTCGCGCGCCATGCCGCCAAGATAGGGCCAGAGGCGAGCACGGATTTCCGCGTGCAGCCAAGGCTCACGGCCCTTCGTGCTGAACACGATGTGATAATTGAGGGAGGTCAGCGTCTTTGCCATGCGTTCAGCCGTCGCTACGCGACGGGGCCGCGTTGACAAGCCCACCCCGCGCTGAAGCGCGGGGCTACGTTCGGGTCGCCGCTGACGCGGCTGGTCGTCGGCCGACGAGGCCGACGAGGCCGCCGAGGCCGACGAGGCTGATGAGGCTGATGAGGCTGATGAGGCTGATGCGGCTGGTCGCGGCTGGTCGCGGCTGGTGGCCGTTGACGTGGCTTGCCATCGCTCGAACTTCGTCGCCGAGCGGCCGTTTCTCCCTGCGCGCGGCCAAGCCCGGGGAGGGGGTCGTTCTACTCCCCTAGCAGGAAGCGGAAATCCGCCAGCGTCAGCGCCTTCGCGAAGCTTTCCTCACCGAGCACATCGCTGGCGAGCGCGCTCTTCTGCCGCTGGAGCGCGCGGATCTTCTCCTCGATCGAGTCGCGCACGATCAGGCGGTAGGCGATCACCTTGTTCACCTGGCCGATGCGGTGCGTGCGGTCGATGGCTTGGTTCTCGACGGCCGGGTTCCACCACGGGTCGAAGAGCACCACGTAGCTGGCGGCCGTGAGGTTCAGCCCGAAGCCGCCGGCTTTCAGCGAGACGAGGAAGATGCGCGCGCCCTCGGCCTGCTGGAATTCCTCGACCAGCGCGCCGCGGTCCTCGGATTGACCCGTGAGCATCGAGTGCGCCCAGCCGCGCTCCACCACCCGCGCCTGGATAATCTCCAGCATCCCGACGAACTGCGAGAACACGAGCACCTTGTGCCCTTCTTCCATCAGAGGCTCCAGCAGGTCGAGCAGCGCGGCGAGCTTCGCGCTGTCGTCGCCAGATTCGCCCGCGCCGACGAGATGGCCGTGGCAGCAGATCTGCCGCAGGCGCAGCAGCGAGGTGAGGATGTTGAAGCGCAGCGCGTCGAGGCGCTGGTCGGTGGCGGCCTTGAGCAGGAGGGCGCGGGCGCGCTTCAGTTCGGCGCGGTAGAGCGTGGCTTGCGCGCCCTCCAGCTCGCACGCGAGGTCTTCCTCCACGCGGTCGGGCAGGTCCTTGGCCACCTCGCGCTTGGTGCGGCGCAGCACGAAGGGCCGCACGCGCGCGGCGAGACGGCGGCGCGCCAGCGGATCGTCCTTCGCGCCGAAGCTCCGCGTGAAGGCGGCGCGGGTTCCCAGCGCGCCGGGCATCGCGAAGGCGAGGATCGACCACAGGTCGAGCAGCCGGTTCTCGACCGGCGTGCCGCTCAGCGCGAGCCGATGTCCCGCCCGCAGCGAGCAGGCCGTCCGCGCGGTCTGCGAGTCGGGGTTCTTGATCGCCTGTGCCTCGTCGAGGATCGCCGCGCCCCACTCGCGGGCGAGCAGGGTTTCGGAGTGGAGGCGGAGTTGCGTGTAGTTGATGACGAGCAGGCCGCCGTCCGCCGCGGGCGGGAACTCGCCGGCCATCTCGCGCGTCCACGCGGTCACGGCCAGGCTTGGGCAAAATTTCGCGATCTCGGCGCGCCAGTTGTCCTGCACGGACTTCGGACAGACCACGAGCACCGGCCCGCCGAGCGCGCCGGTCTCGCGCAGCCAGGCGAGCCACGCGAGCGTTTGCACAGTCTTCCCGAGGCCCATGTCGTCGGCCAGGATGCCGCCGAAGTGATTCGCCGAGAGGTAAGCGAGGAAATGGAAGCCCTCGCGCTGATACGGCCGCAGCTCCGCCGTCAGCGTCGCTGGAATCTCCGGCGCGACTTCCAGCCGAAGCTCCGCGGCGCGCCGGCGCAGCTCCGCGGCCCGCTCTGCCGGCAACAGCGCGCCGCCCGCCGCGCCGGCAAGCTGGAGGACGTGGAGGCGCTGCTTCTCGCCCTTGGCGAGGTCGCCCGGCCCGAGGCCAAGGTCGGCGAGTTCCTGCTCCTGCTCGGGGGTGAGCTGCATCTCCAGCCGGCGCCAGCCCCGGCCCGGCAGGCGCACCCAGCGGCCGGCGGCCTTGAGCAGGAGGTCCACCTCGGCTGGCGTGAGCGACACGTCGGAAACCTTGAGATCCACGCGCAGGTCGAACCAATCCATGCCGGACTCCTCCGCCGCGACGGACACGGTGCCGCTCAGCTTGCCGTCGCGCAGCGAGGCAAGCTCGGCGTCGAGCGTCACCACCACGCCGTCGGGCCGGCGATCGAGCCACGCGAGGAATTCGTCCGGGAAATCCTTGAGCGTGGCGGGTTTCATGCGCCGCTCGTGCCAGACGTGCGCGCGGTCGCGCTCGGAGGCGGGCTTCAGCCCCAGCTCCGCGAGCCAGGGCAGCGCGGCGAGGGCGGGGGCACGGTCCAGGCGCGCGATCTCCCCCGGCGGCGCGGGCGGGAGCGGTCCACCGGCACCCATGACCGGACCCACGTTCG